>CAMCQW010000024.1 GCA_945877045.1 Chryseobacterium gleum | reverse complement strand
CTGTCAAGGGGTGGGTAAGAGCTTTTAGAAGTAATCGTTTTATTCAAATTAACGATGGTTCGTGTTTATCAAACATTCAAGCTGTCATTGACTTTGAAAAGTATGATGAGGAAATAATTAACCAAATCACAACCGCAGCTGCAGTGGCTGTTTCAGGGGTCTTGGTCGCTTCGATTGGGACGGGACAGTCCGTAGAATTACAAGCAGATGCCATCGAAATTATTGGCGCTGCGCATCCAGATGAAGTTCAAAAGACCGTCTTGCAACCCAAAAAACATAGCCTTGAATTATTAAGGGAACAGGCTCACTTGCGCTTCAGAACCAATACATTCAGCGCGGTATTTAGAATTCGACACAATGTCGCCTATGCTATTCATCATTATTTCCATGCAAAAGGGTTTTATTATTTACACACACCCATAATCACTGGATCTGACGCTGAAGGCGCTGGTGAAATGTTTCATGTATCTACCCTAGATCCCCTGTCGCCACCGCTAGATTCCGATGGAAATGTGGATTACAAACAAGATTTTTTTGGTAAACCTGTAAACCTGACCGTTTCAGGACAATTGGAAGCAGAGTTAGCGGCATTGGCGCTTGGGCAAGTGTATACCTTTGGTCCAACATTCCGTGCAGAAAATTCTAATACTTCAAGGCACCTTGCAGAATTTTGGATGATAGAGCCCGAGGTCGCTTTTAATGACTTGAAGGACAATATGGATTTAACAGAAGATTTTTTAAAGTATATCTGTTCCTATATAATTGAAAATTGTCAAGAAGACCTGCAGTTTTTAGATCAGCGTGAAAAGCAAGAGCAAAGTCAAAAACCAGAAAGTGAACGCAATGAAATTGGACTCATTGAACGGCTAAATTTTGTGATAGAAAATCCATTTAAACGATTGACGTATACGGAAGCTATAACTGTTTTATTAAACTCCAATCACCACAAAAAGAAAAAGTTTAAGTTTCCCATCCAGTGGGGAATTGATTTACAAAGCGAACATGAGCGTTATTTAGTCGAAAAAGAGTTTAAATGCCCTGTTATTTTAAGCGATTATCCCGCTGAAATAAAAGCTTTTTACATGCGCCAAAACGATGATAACAAAACCGTGGCGGCCATGGATGTTTTGTTTCCTGGAATAGGTGAAATTGTTGGCGGTTCACAACGCGAAGAACGATACGATATTTTATTAGAAAAGTGTAAAGCCTTCAATATTCCGGAAGAGGAACTTTGGTGGTATTTACAAACAAGAAAGTTGGGAACGGTTCCACATGCTGGTTTTGGCTTGGGATTTGAAAGGATGATTATGTTCGTAACAGGAATGACCAACATAAGAGATGTTATCCCCTTTCCTAGAACGCCTTTAAATGCTTCATTCTAACAACTAATTTATGGCACTAAAGCAGTATCTTGCGCTAAAAACTGAACAGCGGCTTTCTCCTCAACAAATTCAGTTAATGAAATTATTACAGGTGCCAACTTTAGAATTAGACCAGCGTATTAAGCAAGAATTGGAAGAAAATCCGGCACTTGAAGAAGGGTCAGATGAAGAGGAAGATTTTCAAGAGGAAGATGAGTTTGAAGACTCCAATGAAGAAGAGGATGATTTCGATATCTCTGATTATTTTGATGAAGATGTTGCCGATTACAAAACTCAAGCAAATAATACCTCTAAAGATGATGAAGAGCGTGTTGTTCCACTATCTGGAGAGCAAAGTTATCAGGAAAGGCTTAGCGAACAACTTCATCTACTAACACTTAACGATAAGCAATTTATGATTGCTGACATTCTTATTGGCAACTTGGATGAGTCTGGTTATTTGAGCAGGGACATAGCTGCCATAGTCGATGATCTCGCCTTTTCATTAAATATAGATGCTGAAGTAAGTGAAATTGAAACAGTCCTTTTTTTAATTCAATCATTGGATCCTGCTGGAGTGGGAGCGAGAAATTTACGGGAGTGTTTATTAATTCAAATTAAACGCCGACAAGATAATTCCATCAACAGATCTCGGGCTAAGCGAATCCTTGAACAATGTTTTGAAGAATTCACGAAGAAGCATTACGAAAAAATTGCCAAGAAATTAAATGTGGATGAAGAAGAGTTAAAACAAGCCATTAACGAAATCTTAAAGTTAAATCCTAAGCCGGGCGGATCCATGAAAGAATCTGCCAAAAATTACCAACAAATTATTCCCGACTTTCTTTTGATAGAAAATGAGGGAGCCTTAGAGCTTACACTCAATAGCAGAAATGCCCCGGAATTAAAAATAAGCAAAGAATACGAAATGATGTTGCGCGCATATGCGGAGGGCGCCAAAACATCTAAAACGGATAAGCAGGCGGTTACATTTGTGAAGCACAAATTGGACAGTGCCATGTGGTTCATAGATGCCATTAAGCAGCGACAACAAACTCTTTTACTCACAATGAACGCCATCATGCGCTATCAAAAGCGCTTTTTTATGTCTGGTGATGAAACGAAATTAAGGCCAATGATTTTAAAGGACATCGCTGAAATAGTAAGTCTTGATATTTCAACTGTTTCAAGGGTTGCTAATAGTAAGTATATCCAAACTAACTTTGGCGTTTTTCCGCTGAAATATTTCTTTTCAGAGTCGTTATCTACCGATTCAGGTGAAGAGGTGTCAACAAGGGAAGTGAAACAAATTTTGTTAAACGCCATAGAAAATGAGGACAAACACAATCCCTTACCCGATGAAAAATTAATGGAAGTTTTGAATGAAAAGGGCTATAATATTGCGCGGAGGACCGTGGCTAAATACAGAGAGCAATTAAACCTCCCCGTAGCGAGAATGCGTAAAAAACTATAAATATGAGAATCCTTTCACATATCTTTTCTTGGGTGTTTTTACCATTGTTAATGCCGGCATATGGCTTGCTAATAAGCTTGTACTATCCCTCAGAAGAATTGGTGTATTCATCTATGAACATGTTTAATATACCACCAGACATCAAATCTCAGTTGTTTTGGTTGTTTTTTATCTTTAGTTGTGCGGCGCCGGGGCTCTCTTTTGTGATGTTACATCAACGTAAAATTATTACCACAATAGATATGGAAAACGCAAGGGAAAGAAAGATTCCCTTATTGATAATGTTTGCGTATTGCGCTTTTTTGTATGCCCTGTTTCTCTATAAAGCGCCCAATGGACTTTTGCCCAAGTATTTTTATGCGCTTCCCCTTTCAGGAACCATTGTAACAGCTTGTTTTATTTATATTAATCGTTGGATTAAAATTTCTATGCATGCCGGTGGTGGTGGTATTTTATGTGGCTACCTCATTGCTTTTTTTATAGCACAAACCCAAGCTCCCATCTTACTAATCGCACTTGCTTTTCTAGTTTCTGGCCTCACGATTTCAGCACGGTTATATTTAAAGAAACACGAGGAAATTGAGGTGTATGCTGGGTGGTTATTAGCCTTTGTGATAACCTTCTCTTGTAATTGGTTTTATCCGTCTTAGGACCTTCTACTCCACCGTAACCGACTTAGCTAAATTGCGCGGTTGGTCAACGTTACAGTTTCGCATAACAGCAATGTGATAAGAAAGTAACTGAAACGGAATAGTCGCCAATAAAGGCACCAATATTTCATTCGTTTCTGGGATTTCAATTACATGGTCAGCCATTGCTTTTACCTGTGTATCGCCCTCTGTTACGATGGCTATTATTTTTCCTTTTCGAGCTTTTACTTCTTGAATATTAGAAACCACTTTTTCGTAGGAATTACCTTTGGTGGCAATAACAAACACGGGCATATTTTCATCAATAAGTGCAATTGGACCGTGTTTCATTTCTGCTGCTGGATACCCTTCCGCATGTATGTAGGAAATTTCTTTGAGTTTTAACGCGCCTTCTAAAGCCACAGGGAAAGAACTACCTCTCCCTAAATATAGAGCATTGGTGGCGTCTTTGTATTCCAAGGCGATTTGCTCAATCTTAGCGTTTGTCTCGAGTACTTTTTTAACTTTTTCGGGGATTGCTTCCAATTCAGTTAATAATATTCTAAAGGTGGTTTCCGAAATGGATCCTTTTTTATGTGCCAAGGACAAGGCCATAAGTGTCAGTAGGGTTACTTGAGCAGTAAATGCTTTTGTTGATGCAACACCTATCTCTGGTCCAGCGTGTGTATAGGATCCGGCGTCTGTTATGCGCGAAATGGAAGACCCTACCACATTACAAATCCCCAATATGGTTGCTCCTTTAGATTTTGCTAATTCTAAGGCTGCCATGGTGTCGGCGGTTTCTCCTGATTGTGAAATCGCGATAACAACATCATTTTCACTTAATATAGGATTCCGGTATCTAAATTCACTGGCATACTCCACTTCTACATTAATTCGTGCAAGGTCTTCTATTAGATATTCTCCCACTAGCGCTGCGTGCCATGAAGTTCCGCAAGCAACCAAAATTAAGCGATTCGCTTGGATCATCTTTTGTTCATAATCCTTAATTCCCCCCAAGGTAACTCTTCCTTCTTGTGCATTTAAACGCCCACGCAAACAATCCTGAATTGACCGCGGCTGTTCGTGGATTTCTTTTAACATGAAATGCTCATATCCTCCTTTTTCCAAGGCCTCGAGCTCCATTTCTAATTGCTGTATATAAGGTCTTTTTTCTTCGTCATTAATACTGAATAACTTTAACTCTTCTCCAAATTTGATTACAGCAATCTCTTCATCTTCCAAGTAGACAACTTGCTTCGTATACTCCACAATTGGTGTTGCATCAGATGCCAAGTAAAAATCTCCCCCCTCTCCTATTCCAACAACAAGCGGACTGCTTTTTCTTGCTGCTACCATTTGATTGGGAAAATCTTTTGAAATAGCTACAATCGCATAAGCGCCAACTACATGTGAGAGTGCCATACGCAAGGCTTCTCCAAACCAGACTTTTTCTTTTTTTCCAATGTTATCGACTAGATGAACAAGTACCTCGGTATCGGTTTCACTTTTGAAAACATAGCCCTGTTTAATTAATTCTTGTTTAAGTGCGTCGTAGTTCTCAATTATGCCATTGTGAATGAGTGCTAATGATCCGTCCATAGAAATGTGCGGGTGAGCATTAACATCTGTTGGCGGCCCGTGTGTAGCCCAACGTGTGTGGCCAATTCCTATGGTGCCTTCTGCGTTTTTTTCTGAAATGAATTCCTCGAGGTTGGCAACCTTTCCAGCGCATTTATATATGTTCAATTGACCATTATCAATTAGGGCAACCCCGGCGCTATCATATCCGCGATATTCAAGGCGTTTTAGGCCTTTTAGTATTATTGAAAACGCTTCTTTTTTTCCAATGTAAGCAACAATTCCACACATAATCTAATAAGTTGTATAGGTTACTACTAAGCGGGGCGCAAATTTATTATTGGTGTTTTTTCCGTTGAAAATAATCCTTTCTGACGAATTAATAAAATACCGTGGTGATAAAATAAGCCCTGTGTTTTCAATGTCTTGATTTAAAATCGCTTGTACGTATTGCTTTAGATCAATTTTAAATTCTTTATTGAAATCGTCTAATGTACCAAGAACACCTAAACTAGTATAGGCTGTCTCCGCTTCTTTTATTCGTGTCGCTACCGAAATATTCAGCCCCGGTTTATAACGATAAAAGCTTTGAAACTGAATGGGTAAATGCAGCTCTGCTCGATGAATTATTTTGTTTTTTGAGAGTGCGCTTAGTCCTGGTATTTTTACGATGGCACGCAAATTAAACGCTTGTGCATAGAACGCCGTATTTCCCATCGTGCTGTCTTGCAAAATTTGGTCAATTGGCGTTCCTGTGTAATCTTTATCGATGTGGGTGAAATCAGCACATGAGCTGTTAATTAGCAAGTCGAAGGTCTTTGATAGTCCGCCTTGATGAAAATAAATGGTCATTTTTGAAGCCGGATCACTTAAATTAAAATAAAAGATTCCCCCATTTCCCGAAGCTTGAATTCCATTATTCGTCTGTATTTTTATTCCCTTAAAATAACTTAAAAAGGCTTCGTTGCTGCTAAAGGTGGCGCTACCACTTGTTGCTTCTGTTATGAGTGCTTTTGCTAAATTAGTGTCAAGGGGAATTCTTAACTGTGGATTAAGGCTGTCGCCGCCAACGATCGTTTTATTAATCGGGTCGGGAGTTATTGTGCCTAAACCCAATGGGACTAAGTTACTTGGTTTTGTGGTTTTGGTTGTGAAGGCATAATAAGCAGAGTCAACGTTTATGTCCTCATTCAATTCATAAACTTCAAATATTTGTGGTTTAAGATCCCCATAATAGCCGACATATTTCAAGGCTAAAACAAAAGAGTCAATAATTATCGTGGAGGGGTCCCCAAAATTAGGGTCTATTCCGGCAAGGCGTATTTGCGTATAAAAAGACGCGTTAAATTTTCCAAATGTTGGGTCGGTATAACTTCCTAAAACAACATTGGCAGCATTGTCGGTAATTATAGAGTCCTCCTCAATAGTATAAGAAAGAATATCAAAGGTATCTGTTGTTGTTCCATATAGATAGGTGTCATCGTCTAAGATGTCTTTCCCCAATGCACTATCCTTTTTTTTACATGAGGTAGCACATGTAAGTAATAATAAAGCAATTAGGAGAGAAAAGCTGGTTGTTTTCATTAGATAATAACCCTTAATTTATGCCAAAACGGGTTCGTTCACCACTTTATCAATAAAAGCGGAGAGTTCCTTTGACAACATATCCTCGGCAATTAATCCTATTTTATGAGCGGATGAATTATCAAATATCGTTTGAAGATCTGATGTTAATTCCTCTGAAGCAACGCTAATTCCATCACAGTGATCCACAATAACTTGCGTTATATTGTTAAAACTTGTGTCTTTTAAACTGTCTGTTAGTTTTGCGGGGAAGCCATCCATTTTTAGTTTTTCAAAAAATCGTGGGTCCCAATCTTTATCAAAGGAATCATTATAAATATTATATATGATTTTTGTCGATTTGAAATGGGGGTCTTTGCTGTATATGTGCTTAATATATAATGCCATTATTCCTGTGAACCAACCATTGCAATGAATCACATCTGGTTGCCAACCTAATTTTTTTACTGTTTCTAAAACGCCTCTGCAAAAAAACATGGCCCGTTCGTCATTATCGGGATAATCAACATTTTCCTCATCTTTCAAGGTCGACTTTCTCTTAAAATAATCATCGTTGTCTATAAAATAAACTTGCATTTTTGCAGCGGAAACCGAGGCTACTTTTATTATTAAAGGGTGGTCTTGGTCATCTATTGATAAATTAAGGCCTGATAAGCGTATTACTTCATGAAGCTGATGTCTTCGCTCATTGATCACACCGTATCTTGGTGTAAAAACCCGAATTTCTTTTCCTTCTTCTTGTGTAATTTGAGGCAACCTTCTGGCGTGTGCAGAAACCTCTGATTTTGGTAAAAAGGGGTATATTTCCTGAGAAATAAATAACACTTTCTTTTTTTCCATTTAGGGCTTGCTTACTTATTAGTTAAATGCAAAATTACAATAAAATATGTGATTTTCATAAAAACCAATAGCTTTGCCACTTAAACTAAATGAAGACGATGCCTCTAATGACACATTTTCAAACAAGATCTTCCTTAATAACGAAGTTAAACGCTGTAAAAGGTGAGGGGAAGTCGCTTGGTTTTGTTCCGACGATGGGTGCTTTACATGAGGGGCATTTATCCTTGGTTAAACGTGCGGTAAAGGAATGTGATGTTGTTGTAGTAAGTATTTATGTAAACCCACTACAATTTAATAATCCTGATGATTTAAAGAATTACCCCTCAACACTAGAAAATGATTTGAAACTACTTGGCCTATTTCCCGAAGTTATTGTGTTTACCCCTGCTTTTTCCGACGTTTTTCCATTAAATGATGTGCACTATAACGTAGAGCTCGGAGATGTTGCAACAGTGTTAGAAGGGGCGCACAGGCCGGGTCATTTTCTTGGCGTAGGAAAAGTTGTCTATGCCTTGTTCGATCTAATTAAACCTACTAAAGCTTTTTTTGGTAGTAAGGATTATCAGCAAGTTCTAATTATAAAAAAATTGGTGGAGGTGCTTGGGTTAAAAGTTGAAATAATAGAATGTTCAACTCAAAGAGATCCCCGCGGCCTGGCTATGAGTAGCCGAAATTTGTTATTAAGTCCAAGCGAAAGGATGGAGGCGGCTATAATTTTTAAAACGCTCAGCTATTGCCAAGAAAACATTTCTTCTCAAACACCTATGAAATTAGCTTCTGCAGCCAAACTTTTGTTTAATAAAGGATCTTTACGCTTAGAGTACCTAGAAATCGTCGATGCTTTAGACCTTACACCGATTGGGAATTGGGAGCAAAAAAGCGTGTGTTGTATAGCTGCTTACTGCGGAAAAATCCGATTGATTGATAATTTAGTGCTCAATTAATTGTTTTGACTTAATTTTGTGGGACAAATTCAACTAATGCAAATTCAACTTTTAAAATCTAAAATTCATAGGGTCCGTGTTACACAAGCAGAATTGGACTATATCGGAAGTATTACAATCGATGAAACATTGATGGTGGCTGCGAATATAATTGAGGGAGAACGTGTTCAAATAGTTAATATTAATAACGGGGAACGATTTGAAACCTATGTTATTAAAGGGGTGCCCAATAGCGGGAATATTTGTTTAAATGGCCCCGCTGCTAGAAAAGTGGCAATTAACGATGTTATTATTATACTTGGTTATGGCATTATGGATTTTGAGGAAGCAAAGTCTTTTAAGCCTTCGCTGGTTTTTCCGAATGAAACGACCAATTTATTAGACCACTAAGCATGCACGATCATTGGGCAATTACTAAGGCGAAATTGATGACATTGGAAAATGTGTTGGGCCAGATTAATACCTGGAAAATGGCTGGCGATAAAATTGTTTTTACAAATGGTTGTTTTGATGTGTTACATCTTGGACATGTCACCTATTTAGCCAAAGCCGCATCATTAGGAACGCGCTTAATCGTTGCATTAAATACAGATGAATCTGTCCGCTCGTTAAACAAGGCGCCGAATCGACCCATTCACGATGAAGAGGCAAGACAATGTGTTGTTGCCGGATTGGGATTTGTAGATGCGGTCCTTCTTTTTCATGACACAACACCCTTATCTACGATCGAAGCAATCTTACCAGATGTACTTGTTAAAGGGGCAGATTACGATGCGAAAGAAAGTAATAAAGAATCAAAAAAATACATTGTAGGATCCGATATCGTCTTAAAAAATGGAGGGAAAATTGAAACCATTGACCTCGTTAAAGGACACTCAACAACGGGTATTTTATCGAGGTGACCTTGCTTTACTTCTTTCAAAAAGAGCAATAATTGGAAATAATAAGCTAAAGTTATAATACAAATCCTCGAAAGGAATCGTTATAAAACGCCACCCTATTATATGCGTTTCAGAGTACCAAACTATCGGCTCCGGGGTAATTGCGCCAGTCAATATCCCATTAACAACAACAAAGGGGACTAGGCAAACTAAATAAGTAAAGGCAAAGTTGCCCATCCAACTCGGTTTGTTTAATAGCGTCCAAGCGGCGAAAAGAAAGGTTATTAGACAAGCAGACATCGTGTACCAATTTTTAAAATAATACACGGCGAAAAAAATACCACTTGCTCCAAAAAGAATAAAGAACCATTTACCAAGTATTGTCATTTTAACTTGTGGAAAATACCCCTTTAAAACTTGGTGAATAAAAACACAATTATATGGCACAATGAGGAAAAACAAAATTTCTTCCAGTGGTAAATGACCGATATAAATTTTTAGTAAATAGCTTGGGTTAAATCCCCAAATTTTATTAACTGTAAAATACTCATCCCACAGTATAAATGCAAAAGCGGTGATAATTAAACCGAAAAATATAAACCGAAATTCTTTGTAAAAAGCAATCTTCTTATCGAAACTTAAGGCGAAAGGACCTAAAAATGAGAATAGAATTACATAAGCATACCAACTCATTTTGGTTGCTGATTTCTGCGGAAAGCTTTTCTAGCCTCTTTATAAAATTTTGGGGGGACCAATAGCATTCCAAAACACTGCCCTTCCTCTTTTCCTATGTTTTTATGATGAATTTTGTGCGCTTTTCGAATAGCATAAAAATACGGATGATCAATGTTTCTTAACCATCGTAAACGCTGGTGAATATAAACGTCGTGAATTAAAAAATATGCCAAACCATAGGTGGCTATTCCATAACCTATCCATACAGGAATATAATAATTGAACATCATGCCTAACATGATGCAAAGCCAAGAAGGAATGGCATAAATAAGGAAAAAAATGTCGTTTTTCTCCATAAAACCTGGCTCAACTTGGTGATGATCTTTATGAAAAAACCACATTCTTCCATGCATCAAAAACTTATGGGTGCACCAAGCCATGAACTCCATTATAAAAAAAGTTAAGATTAAAAGAAAAGGGCCCCACCAAACCATTAGTAAAAATTTAATGCTATGAAAAAAATCATCATCAAAGTAAACAAAAATACGAGTACGTTGTTCGTCCGATGAACTATTTTTTGAAAATAAATAACTTGTAAAAATAGGCCAACCAAAAACCAGCTGACATAATTGTAGGTCGGTATAATCCCACCGCTCCAAGTCCAAAATTGACTTTTAATCGCAACCGGCTCCATAATTAGATCAAAAAGTAACATCACACTTGCCGCAAGAACTATCCGTGCGTACTTATTTCCGCTGAATAAAGCGGCTATCTGTGCGGCACCCAGGGTTATCAGGGCCCAATTAATTGATATAACAATCGGAACTTCAGCTATTTTAACCCCTAAATTTTGTTGATAATGATAGTTTCCAAATAAGTATCCGGTGTGAATCCCAATTAATTCAACGACAAAACCTATAATTGCGGAAAATAAAATAAATAAAAAAATCGGTTTTTTGGGTGCTGGTGTCGTATAGATAAGCGCAAGAAAAGAAAGTAATAAAGTGATGGGAGAAAGGGGCAAAACGGTATTTCTCCAGAGTGGCAAAAAACTCCCCACTATACCCACAAAATAGATTATGAATAAAAAAACAATTACTGCGGTTTCTTTATTTGTTGCTTTTATTTTCATGAATCGTTTTTTCAATTCTACCATCAATTGCATTCTCTAATGTATCACGAAGCGGCTTAAATTGTATTCCACTTGCAGCTATAATTCGACTATTATCATACACAATAGTTTTATACGCTGAATAAACGGACTCAATCGTTAAACCCCTTCTTTTTCGCAATATTAAATTAATGACCTCGGAAAAAGCCGCAAACAAGAGCGCTATTGCGCGAGGCGATTTAATATTTGGTCCCTTTTTATTAAAGCAAATCGCTAATTCTGTTTGCAGTTCTTTAAAACTAATATTTTGCCCTGTACATAGAAACCGTTGGCTCACGATCGAAGAATTCATAAAGAATTGTAGACTTGAAACGACATCGCGTACATCAACAATGGCGTTTGAACCGGTGGGATAAAATGAGATTCCTTTTGAGGCTGTTTTAAAAATCGCCAAGGATCCATCGTTCCAATTTCCAGGGCCAAAAATGACACATGGATTAATCATCACGGCTGACAAACCCTCTTCTATTCCTCTCCAAACTTCTTTTTCAGCGCTAAATTTAGAAACAGAATACCCAGAAATCTCTCTTCCGGGCTTCCACTTTATCGATTCGTTCGTTAAACCATTCAACGCGCTTCCAATAGCAGCTGTCGAACTAACATAACATAGCTTTTTTACTTTATACTCGAGGCACATATTGACAATGTTTGCCGTTCCTTGTCTATTCACTTTTAGGCAAGTATGAAAGTCTATTTTATGAAAAGAAACTAAAGCGGCACAATGATAAACATAGCTTACTCCTTCGAAAAGACTTTCTAAATCTGTTAAAGAAAGAATGTCGGCTTTTATCCACTGTATCTTTTCAAAATAATTAGCGGCATTCTCCTTGAAATAATAATTAAAAAGTTGCTTCGTCTCTCCCTTTTTGCTTTCGGATCGAAAACTCGCACGGACACTTTCATTTTTTTGTGTGAGTTCACACAATAAGTGACCACCAACTAAACCCGTTCCGCCCGTTACTAAAATCATTGTTTTGAAAAAATAAGGTCTAAAGAATCACAAAACCCTATTGAAGCTGCTTTCAAAACATCCTCAGTATGAGCTTCCGATACAAATCCCACCTCATAACCACTCGGTCCAATATAAATCCCCTGCTCCAATAATGCTTTGTGAAGGAGGTTAAAATTACTCATGTCTGGGTTTATTTGAGCCGAGGCAGAAATTCGTTTCTTCCCATCAAAAGACAACCAAAACACGGATCCTATTGAAAAAATTTCGAGGGGATAAGCCCTCTCGTTTGCGTAATTATTAATGATTTCTACAAATCGTGTCGTCTTTTCTGCTAACAAAGTATAGAAGTTTGGTTTTAAACAATTACTGAGTTGCGCAAATCCTGCTGCCATAGCGACCGGATTGCCTGATAGTGTCCCGGCTTGGTAAACGGGTCCTTCTGGAGAAACAAACGACATTATAGCATCGCTTGCTCCATAGGCGCCAACTGGTAGTCCGCCCCCCATGATTTTTCCGTAAGTTACAATATCCGGAAGGATACCATAATATTCTGCCGCTCCACCGAAAGCGACTCTAAACCCTGAAATAACCTCATCAAAAATTAAAAGTATGTTAAGTTCTGTACATAATTCGCGCAAGGATAATAAAAAGGTTTTGTCTTGAAGGAGTAGCCCATTATTTGCTGGTATCGGCTCTATAATTACCGCTGCAATCTCTTGTTGACGTGAGTGTAAACATTGGGTTAATAAATCCAGGTTATTAAGCGGCAATACAATTGTTTCGTTCGCTAAAGATTCCGGAACGCCTGCACTTGATGAGGTTCCTAATGTTATTAGTCCGCTTCCTGCTTTTACCATCAAGGAGTCGACATGACCATGATAACAACCATCGAATTTTACGATTTTACTCTTTCCCGATGCGCCTCTAGCCAAGCGGATTGCTGACATAACAGCTTCTGTTCCAGAAGAAACAAATCTAATTTTATCTATAAAGGGAATATTTGTTAAAATTAATTCTGCGAGGTCGTTTTCTTTTTTTGTAGGAGCACCAAAACTTGCCCCATTTGAAAGAGCCTCAACCGTTCCTTTAAAAATATCCGGGTGATTATGACCTAAAATTAACGGCCCCCAACTACAGCAAAAATCTATAAATTTATTATCGTCCTCATCCCATAAATAAGGCCCGTCGCCTTTTTTAATAAAAAGAGGCGTTCCCCCAACCGATTTAAATGCGCGAACAGGGGAATTTACGCCACCGGGGAAATACGTTTTTGCAACTGTAAAAAGTTGTGCGGATTTACTTCTGTTTAATTCGCTCATTTTCTTGTTTATCTTTGTCTTTTACAAAAATAACAAATTTCAACGGCTTATGTTTTTTGAATCAACGCTAGAATTTGCTAAATCACTTGATCTGCGGGATCCGCTACGCTCCTTTCGTGAAGAGTTTTTATTCCCCGACTTTCCCGAAAAGAATCTTATATATTTTACAGGTAATTCCCTCGGTCTTCAGCCTAAAAACGCAAAAAATTATATCTTAGAAGAGCTCGAAGACTGGCAAAAATATGGCGTTGAGGGGCATTTTATTTCTCGGAGACCTTGGTATTCTTACCATGAAAACCTTACGGATATGATGGCCGAAATTGTTGGTGCAAAGCCCCTTGAAGTGGTGGTTACACATTCATTAACCACCAATCTCCACCTGTTAATGGTTTCCTTTTTTCGACCTGAAGGCAAACGAACGAAAATAATTTGTGAGGAAAAGGCTTTTCCAAGTGATCAATATGCTATAGAATCGCAGTTAAAATTTCACGGATTGGGTGTAGAGAATTTAATTGAAATTGCGCCTAGAAAAGGAGAGTTTTTGATCCGAGAGGAGGATATAATCGCCAAAATAAACGAAATCGGAGACGAATTGGCTTTAGTAATGATCGGTGGGGTGAATTATTATACGG
>CAMCQW010000023.1 GCA_945877045.1 Chryseobacterium gleum | reverse complement strand
ATTGAAACTTTGCTGCCTACTTTAGAAAGTGCTTGAGCGGTATTAAAATGTCCTTTGGGTAAATCAAAAACATATAGCGGTTCGACGTCGCCTTCTTTAGTTTGCGCGTTCCACAGCGAAAAATCAGCTTTTGATTCTATTTTTTGAGCGATAACAGCATCTATTTTAGAGAAAAAATCAAGTCCCGTTAATTTTTCAATACTATCAATGGTAACCACGTAGGCACTTGGCGGTAGATCGCATTTTTTATTTGGCATAAGAAAAGCCATCCCTTTCGGATTTTCAGCATTTACATCCGCAATTATTTTGTAATGAAATGCTGGGACGGGTAATTTATTCACGCCTTTTTCTACCTTAGGAAGATTCTTATCCAAAATAGGCCCTGTAATAATATAGTAAGGCTTTGGGGTATTCGCCATGATTCGCCGCATTAAATCTTCCACTTCAGCCCATGATTCACGATTAAATCCTGGTCTTTGAGGTGTCATGTTACTATAAAAATACGATTCACTCAAGGCTTTTTGCGACCAACGAAAATCGGCAGATGGGGCTAAATGTCCTCGATCAAAGCCAAAATTTTCAAATTTATACGTGCCATCATCCTGCAGTTTTTTTGTAAAATAATCTTGCTCAACACCATCGCCGCACTCGATTAAACTGTCTTTACGAAAGTCATTTGTTCTTGAGACACCGCCAATAAGTACATCAGGACTTAGCACGTGGAATGCCCAAGCAGCCAATTTCGATTCACAATCAAAGCCAAGAATCATCGCTGAATGTTCGGCAATATCGAGGACATTTTTACTTATTGGAATTCCAAGCTCATTCAATTTTACAATGGAGGATTTTAACTTTAGATCTTCAATTTGATTAGCAATTTCAGTCTCTTTCTTTTTAATTTCAATAAGTTGTTGCTGCATCACTTCCAATTCCGTTTGCCCATAGAGCAATTCGAGACTAGTAAAAAAGAAAAACAATAAGGTGATAATGCGGAGAGCCATCAAGTGAAACAATAAAAAAATTTACTTCTTATCTTTACTAAGCATCGCTTGAATTTGCTGCATCGTTTTATGCATCCCTTCAGCGCTACCATCTAAGAAAATGGTGTTGCCTTTTCCGTATTCAGCAAAGTTTTTGATTGCTTCGGTCCACATGGAAAAAAGAATCACATTCGTGTCTAGGTTTGCTTGTTGCATTTGTTCTGCCGCTTCAGACATACCCTTGGCGACTTCTTGACGGAATAAAGCAACCCCTTGCCCACGCAACATAGCGGCTTCTTTTTCGGCGAGAGCTGCAATTTTAATTGCATTTCCATCTGCTTCCGCGGCCTTTGTTTTTGTAATTAATAGTGCTTGACCTTCATTCTCAGCTGCTGCTTTTAGGTTATTAGACGCTACCACTCGGCTCATGCTTTCAATGATTGCTTGATCAAAAGTAATATCGTTTATTTGCAAATCTATCAAATGATACCCCCACATTTCAAGTGTATGATCGATTTGATTTTTCACACTATCGACTAATTCGTGGCGTAAACCAAGAATTTCAGCTTGTTTTTGGCTCGCTACATACGATCGAATCGAACCTTCAATTGTACGAATTAAGGCTTGCATAAAATCCTTGTTACCAATAAACTTGAAGGCCACTTTCTTAATGGTTTCTTCTTGCTCATCCATAACACTATACAGCAACATGCTTTTGAAGTATACATTTGCCTGATCAATAGTAATTGCTTGAAATTCCATTTCTATACTCTGATTTTGTACGGAAATTTGTCTGTATATTTTTTCAAAAAATGGAATTTTCATTCGAAGACCTGGCAATAAAATGCGCTGATATTTTCCAAAAAGTGTAATCACGGCAATGCTACCTTGCGAAACAGTTAAGAAGGAAGTAAAAACAACAGTTACAATAATACCCAAGACAATGTATAATGTTCCCATAATTAGTTAGTTAGTTTATTTATTTTGAGCTAAAACCTGAGCGCAGGTGCACGATTTACTAGAAGAGCAGGATGAAAAAAGTATCATAAATACTAATACAATACTCAAAATAGTTACCATTCTTTTCATATCGTAAATGTAACAAAAAAATCCTTAAACTTAATTAATCATCAACAAATTGATTTTACTTAATTTTGCAGTATGAAAGTGCTCATAATCTCCCTTGTTTTTTTCGCAATAAATCAGTCCTATTTGTTTTCACAGGACCTTCAAAGCTCGATAAAATCAACAGCGGGTCAAAAGGGAACTTTTTATTTTTATTGGGGGTGGAACCGTGGTGCCTTTTCAAAAAGCGACATACATTTTACCGGGGATTCCTATGATTTCACCCTAAACGATGTAAAAGCGAGCGATCGGCAATCAGCCTTTGACCCAAAAGTTTATTTTGGATTAACGAAATTTACGATACCCCAATACAACTTTCGGATGGGCTATTACATCAACGAGCACTATCAAGTATCTCTAGGAGCTGACCACATGAAATATGTCATGTTGACGAATCAACTTTCCACCATAGATGGAACAATTGCAAATAGCGGAACAAGTTACGATGGCTCGTATGACCAGCAATCATTTGTTATCAAACCCAATTTTTTACTTTTTGAACATACCGATGGCTTAAATTACCTTAATTCCGAATTTAGGCGATCCGACATATTAATCAACAAGAAATACTTTCAATTAAGTGTAAATGAAGGATTGGGGATTGGTGTATTAGTCCCTAAAACAAACACCACCTTGTTAAATAATCAGCGATACGATGAATTTCATGTGTCAGGTGTTGGTTTTGGTGGAGTAGCCGCACTACACCTTACATTTTTCAAGTACCTAATTATTCAAAGTGAGTTAAAAGGTGGATTTATCAGCATGCCAGACATTCGAACTACGATGAACGAAGAAGATCGAGCATCTCAACATTTTTGGTGGACACAATTCAATGTAGTATTTGGGCTGCAATTCCCACTCTGCCAAAATAGCAAGAATAAATAATTATTCCATCAATTACTTTATCCAAGAACCGCCAACAGAAATGACATTTTCCAAGGCTAAGTAATCTAGATACGATTCTTTAGTAAGTCCACCGGTCGGACAAAATTTCAGGTACGGAAAAACCTGTCCATATGTTTTCAGGGCCTCTACTCCACCAAATAAAAATGCGGGAAAAAACTTAAAGGTATCCCATTCGAATTGCAAACCATTAATTATATCGCTTGGTGTGGCTACTCCTGGAATAAACGCAATTTTGCTATCCATTAATTGTTGGGCCAAGCCACTATGCAAACCAGGGCTTACCATGAAATCAACCTGTAATTCCATGGCTTTATGAATTTGAGCTTCAAGCACCACCGTGCCCATTCCGACTGTTATTTCATTTCCATACTCCTCTTTCACTTTTTGAATAGCATCAAAAGCTACTGGAGTTCGCAAGGTAATTTCGATGCACTTAACATTATTTCGCAATAGCACCTCCACTTTTGCTTCGATTTCATTAAGGTTTGTAAAGGTTACTACCGGAATGATAGGATGCTTCGCCAATACCTCACGAATGTTATTTTGTTTTGTCATTTTCTTTCAATTATTAGTTGAATATTAGAATTAAAAGGATCGATGGCCTCATAAATTATCTGCAATTTTTCGCTCACATTTCCATCCGAACAGATTTGAAAAAAATTCATAGAACGCTCTTGCATAATTCCCTTCGGAAAAAACCGTTCCTTTATTTGCTCGATTTGCTTAATGGATTTTTCGTGCTTTTGTTTTTCAGCCCGCCACTTTTTATTTTTTATCGTTTCAAGTAAACTTTCCATTTTAGACACATCGGCACCAATTGCGCTAGATAATTGTGTGTCGTTGTCAGCGCTAATGTTAGAAATCATACTTTTCAAGTCATTAAATTTTAACTCTAAGAGTGAAAAGTCAAAAGCAGCTTCCCCATGTTCTGCTATAAACCCTTTAACGATTTGGTTTTTTTCTTTGAAAAAGTCTTTCCACAATAAGCCTAAGCCATCTATTTTATCAAGCAAGGCGCTATCGAGGTAAAACATACTTGAACGCGCTTGAATGAGCGGAAAAACCACCTTCGCTTTGTCAAAAACACCTTTTAACTGCAGCCAATAATTTAATTCCCCCACCCCACCAACATAACAAACATTCGGCAAAATAAATTCTTGATAAACAGGTCTTAAAATTACATTCGGGGAAAAATCCTGCGGATTTTCTTTCAGCTTATTAATTAATTCAGCTTTTAAAAATGAAATGCTTCCTACCGAGAAAGTATGTTCATCATTCTTAATAATGCGTTCGCGTTTATGGGGATACAAATAGAAAAGATTAATCTCTCTTGGATTTACTTGCGTTTTCAATCCTAGCTTATTCAATTCCATCGAAGTTTCTTGTACCGCTTGAAAAGAAAATTGTTCCACCAATTCTTTTTCAATAATTGGAGCGAAAGCCTCCTTAAAAATAGCATTGTCACCATCTAAAATCACCAAGCCAAAATCAGCGAATAGCTCATGGATAAATCGAAAGAATGCCACACCATAAGTCGGACCTTGATAAGCCTCCAACACCGAAAAAATAGTAGCATTCGGATGGTTTGAAAACATATTTTTCAGTTCCCCGATGATTTCCTGCAATCCTTCGGTGGAAAACCTCCCTACTGCACCCAAATCCTTTGAATCCCAACTCAAGGGCTGATTAAAAACAGTCGTTTCTTTAATCTCCTCAAAATCATGATCTTCAGAAGCCATCCAGAAAACGGGAACAAAATTATATGATGGATAAGTAACTTTTAGTTCCTCACATTGCTTAATAACGTGCAGTATTTTATAAATAAAATATAGTGGACCAGTAAGCAGACTGAGTTGATGACCAGTAGTTACAGTGAAGGTATTATCCGATGACAATTGCTGCAACGCTTGAGATACTTTTTCATGCGGCTTTACCGCTTCGTATTGCACAATCAATCCCCTTATTAAAACTTCACGGTGAAGGTGTGTGTATTGTTCTTTTTTCTCCTCTATTTGTCCTTGGAAATTCGCTACAGAAAACGGGCGATTCAGGAAAGCCAATAAATCAGTTTGATGTTCTGCCAATTGAATTTGTTGATTAGAAAAACAAGCAGATTCAGTTCGAGAAATGGATTCGACTAACATAGTTTATTTTTCAAAAAAGTAATACATCAATTATCTAACAACTGCAAGCTAACTAAATTAGCGTAATTACCTTTAAGTTCCATTAATTCTTGATGATTTCCAGCCTCTTCAATACGGCCATTTTGCATCACCAAAATTTTATCTGCTTTACGAATTGTAGACAAGCGATGTGCAATAACGAGAGAGGTTCGGTCCTTCATCAAATTGCTTAGTGCATCTTGAACTAACTTCTCGGATTCAGAATCCAGGGCAGATGTTGCCTCATCCAAAATTAATATACATGGATTTTTCAAGAGTGCCCTAGCAATTGCAATGCGCTGTTTTTGTCCGCCCGACAATTGGATTCCTCTATCACCCACTTCTGTTTGAAGTCCTTCAGGAAATGAGTCGATAAACTCCCAAGCATTGGCTTGCTTAGCGGCCACAATTACCTGTTCATCTGTTGCATCAGTTAATCCAAAGCGAATATTTTCGAGAATAGAGCCAGAAAATAGCAATACATCTTGTGGAACGATCGCTATATTTTCACGCAAATAATTTAAATCATAATCGCTAACAGAAACACCATCAATTAAGACCTTTCCATTATCGGCCTGATAAAACCCGAGCAATAAATTGGTAATGGTTGTTTTTCCAGCGCCACTCGCACCAACAATCGCCAAAGTTTGATTCCGTTCTATTTTGAATGAAATAGAATTTAGGACATCCATGTCCTTGCGTTGTGGATAAGCAAAACGGACTTCTTGAAATTCAATTTGACCTAAAATTTCATTTTTTTGAGTCCCAACATGCAGCTCTAGCTCGCTCTTCCCGTTGATAATTTCCATCAAATTTTCTGTTGCACCAATCGCTTTTTGAATATTAGCATATAAATCCGGCAAAGAACCCACTGAAGCACCCATCATAATGGTGAACAATACAAATTGATAGAAACCCTCCTTTGACAATTCTGGATTAGCACCTTGAGTCATAAGCAGTCCTTGCCAAACAATAAAGACAATAGCACCAAAGAGACAGAAAATAATAAATGACACGAACAATCCTCTCCAAACACCGCTTCGAACATTTAAGTCCCTTAACTCTTGGGTATTTTTACGGAACCGATTTATATTGAAATATTCATTAGTAAACGCTTTAACATTAGCAATTCCGCTTAACGCTTCTTCAACAATCGCGTTGGAGTGGGCCGAGAAATTTTGCGCTTCCTTGCTTAAGCGCCGGATGTACCTCCCGAAGAAAACAGCAATAAGTGCCATAACAGGAACAGTAGCCAACATAATCAATGCTAACTTCCAAGAAATAAAAATCAAAAATGCAATGCCTCCAACAATAATCACAATTTGCCTAAAGAATTCAGCAATTGTAGTGCGCAACGTTTCTTGTATTTGGGTAATATCAGAAGAAACACGGCTCGTTAGTTCCCCTACTTTATTCGTATTAAAAAAATCCATTGGCATAAAAACCATCTTCGAAAAAGCATCGTTTCGCAGATCTCGAAGAGAGTTTTCAGTAACATTATTAAAAATAACCACCCTAAAAAAGGAAAATAATGCTTGAATACCAAAAAGTGCAAACAAAGCCAACGCAACATTTGTGACATTTCCTAAATTTAAAAAGTCAGTTGAAGCAGCAGGAGTTGATGCATTTACCGTAGTCCCGAGTAGCTTACCCATCAAATAGGGAAAAACTAGGCCTGCACTCGTCGATAGTACTAAAAACACCCATCCAATAAAATACATAAAACCGTAAGGCTTTAAATAATGAAATATGCCTCTCAACTTAAGAATGCTTTTCTTTGTCAACTTTGGTGGTTTTTCGTTGTCTTTTTTCGCTTCTGACATCTTATTAATTTGGTACAAAATTAACTTGCTTTATGATTTAATTTGAAATTTTTATTTTTTTTAATAAAAGAATTTGATTTATGCGAAAAAACCCTATCTTTGCATTCCGAAATTTGAAAGTTTTTAAGGATATTATACGATGAAAAGAACATTCCAACCCTCAGTAAGAAAAAGAAGAAACAAACATGGTTTCAGAAGTAGAATGGCTACAAAAAATGGCCGTAGAGTTATTACTGCGCGAAGGAGAAAGGGCAGAAAGAAATTAAGTGTTTCAGACGAAGGTCTACACAAAAGATAATTATTAACCTCGGTTTATCCGAGGTTTTTTTTTGAGTTAAATTATTATTCCTGCTGCGATCGTGGTAAAAAGTACCGGGTCGATCAATATAAAACTTCCTGTTTCTTTCGCATCTTCAAAACGATCAAATACAATTTCATGTTCCGTTTCGATATCCACCGTGGCAATATCGTTTAGCATTAAATCATCCGAAACTAGCCTGTTTTCTAGTTTTTTTTCACGAATACAAAGCAACTTAGCGCGCAGACTAACAGCGCCAATCTGAATGATATAGTTAGTTTGAGAAACGCTATTAAATTCTGACATCCAACAAATATCAGCCGTGAAGCGATTACCTATTCTTGGTGGATTAATCAAATCAGAAAACAAATCGCCTCTTTTTATCTCAGTTTCATTCTCAAAACAAATAGAAACAGCGTTTCCACTTTCCGCAAGTTTGACAGATTGAGTGTTATGAATTATTTCTTTAATGACTACATTTTTCCCCTTAGGCAACATTAGAACCTCTTGTCCTACCTCAAATACACCTTGATCAATTCGACCAGCATAAGTAATTGACTTATTTACATGAATAAGGTATTGAACTTGGTATCGTATTCGGGGAGTTTCCAGTTCTTTGTCTTGCGGGCTATTTTCCAAATAATCAAACAAAGTTGGGCCTTTAAACCAAGAAAGAACATTCGATTTATTGACAACATTCTCCCCTTTCAAAGCACTCATGGGCAAAACAGTTGGCGAAATAATTTTTATTTTTTTTGATAAACCAAGCAAAGAAGTCTTAATCTCTTCAAAAACAGCTTCATCATAATTGATTAAGTCCATTTTATTAATCGCAAAAACGATTTGTTTCACACGCAATAACGAAGCAATTAACGCATGACGTTTCGTTTGTTCTGTGATTCCTATTGTTACATCCACTAGAATAATCGCCACATCACAAAGAGAAGCTCCTGTGAACATATTTCTGGTATATTCCCAATGACCCGGTGTATCCGCGATGATGTATTTATTTGTATGAGTTGAAAAATACTTATAGGCTACGTCAATGGTAATCCCAAGCTCTCTCTCGGATCTTAAGCCATCCGTTAAAAACGCTAAATCGATTTCCGTTTTTTGCTCTCCAAGTTCGTTTGCTTTTGTAAGTCCTTGAATAATATCCGTTGACACCGCGCCGGAATCGATCAATAAACGACCTATCAAGGTACTTTTTCCATCATCAACATTTCCAGCAGTAAATAGTCGTATTAGCTTCATGACAATTAAAAATAACCTTCTTTTTTTCTGTCCTCCATCCCTGCTTCGCTAATTCGATCATCAATTCTAGTAGCGCCGCGTTCAGAAATTTTAGAGTTTTTTAATTCTTTAATAATTTCAACCACCGTAGAAGCGGAACTTTTTACTGCTGCGGTACAAGTCATATCGCCCACAGTACGATAGCGAACCCTTTCAGTAATCACCTCATCTGATGGGCTTATCTTAACAAACTCATTCACATTCATCAAATGTCCTTCGTTTGTCTTTATACATGTACGATCATGCGCAAAATATAAAGAAGGGAGCGAGATATTTTCACGCTGAATATAGGCCCAAACATCTAATTCCGTCCAATTAGAAAGTGGAAAAACACGCATATTTTCCCCTTCCTTCAGAAAACCATTTACGATATTCCACACTTCTGGACGCTGATTAGTTGGATTCCATTTTCCCGTATTATCTCTTAACGAGAACACCCTTTCTTTCGCGCGTGCTTTTTCCTCATCCCTCCTAGCCCCACCGATACACGCATCAAAGTTAAACTCTGCAATTGCCTCTAAAAGTGTAAAAGATTGAAAAGAATTCCGAGAAGGAAATTTATGGTCAAGGTCTTTAATACCTTTATTCATCATCGTTTTTTCTACCATCCGAACGATTAAATTCTCTTCCAATTCTTTTACTAGCGCATCGCGAAATTCGAGCGCTTCAGGGAAATTATGCCCCGTGTCTATGTGCATTAGTGGAAAAGGAAATTTCCCTGGAAAAAATGCTTTTTTACATAGGTGAACCATGCAAATACTATCTTTTCCGCCACTAAACAAAAGAACAGGTCGCTTGAACTGTGCCGCTGTTTCACGAAGAATAAAAATAGCTTCTGACTCTAAAAAATCCAAATAATCCATAGACATGGGAACTATATCAAATGTACGTAATATTTATGGCGACAGGCACAACATCATCCATTAAGCATAGAGAAATTGGGACAAACAGTTTAATTTTACGCTAATACTTTCGGCGCTGCAGCAAGAATTTCAGGGCTGGATTCCAAGGCAAATTTTTCAAAGTTTTTTACAAACTTAGCGGCAAGATTATTGGCAGTTTCATCATAATTAGAAGAATCTGCCCATGTGTTTCGTGGATTCAACAATTCTGAAGGAACGCCATCACACGTTGTCGGGAATTCTAACTCAAATAATGACAAGGTCGAATAATCAACCTGATCCAACTTTCCTGTTAATGCTGCCGTAATCATAGCGCGGGTATACCCTAATTTCATTCGGCTACCTGTACCATAAGCACCACCTGTCCATCCTGTGTTAATCAACCAAACCTTGCAATTAGAATCCGCTAATTTATCGCCCAATAATTTAGCATATTTCGCTGGATGAAGAGGCAAGAAAGCGGCGCCAAAACCAGCAGAAAAAGTTGTTGTAGGCTCTGTAATTCCGACTTCTGTGCCAGCCACCTTTGCGGTATAGCCAGACATAAAATGATACATCGCTTGCGCTGGAGAAAGTTTTGAAATTGGAGGCAAGACACCAAAGGCATCCGCTGTAAGGAAAAAGATGTTTTTGGGCGCCGTTCCTATTGAAGGAACAACGATATTATCAATGTAATTTATTGGATAAGAAACCCGAGTATTTTCAGTTAAAGAACCGTCGGCATAATTCGGTGTAGAAGACTCAGCTTCGAATCCTATATTTTCTAAAAGAGCACCAAAGCGAATAGCATCATATATTTGCGGCTCTTTTTCTTTCGATAAATCAATTGTCTTTGCGTAACAACCACCTTCGAAGTTGAAAACAGATTGATCAGACCATCCGTGTTCATCATCGCCAATTAAACGCCTATTTGGATCGGAAGACAAAGTTGTTTTTCCAGTTCCTGAAAGTCCAAAGAAAATAGCCGTATCACCTTCTTGTCCAATGTTAGCAGAACAATGCATAGAAAGCACCTTTTTCTCATGTGGAAGAATAAAATTCAAAGCTGAAAAAATTCCTTTCTTAATTTCTCCGGTATAACCAGTTCCACCGATTAATATAATTTTTTTTGTAAAATTTAAGATTGCAAAATTAGCTTGACGTGTTCCGTCCTCTGCAGGATTTGCTTCAAAAGAAGGAACGCATACGATGTGCCAATCCGCTTTGAAACTTTTTAACTCATCGTGTTCAGGTCGCAAAAACATATTGTGAGCAAACAAACTAGACCAAGGCAATTCGGTTACCACCCTAATATTCATTCGATATGACGGATCCGCACAAGCAAAAACATCACGCACATATATATCCTTTCCTTCTAAAAACGATGTCATTTTGCTGTAAAGCGCATCAAATTTATCCGCTTGAAAAGCAATATTAACATCTCCCCACCAAACGGCAGCATCCGTAATTTCATCTCTTACGATAAACCTATCTTTGGGGGACCGACCAGTAAATTCACCTGTTTCAATAGCCAAGGCGCCTGTATCGGTCAACATACCATCGCCACTTAAAATACAATCTTCGATTAATTCAGCAGGGCTAAGATTCCAGAATTCATTTTCTAAATTCTTTAAGCCAATGCTGGAGGATAAATCTGCTGAATCCCCAAAACTTCCAATTTTTGCCATTTTAAACTTAAGTTAATAAAAACGTAATAAAACTGAATACAAAATTAGCTGAAAGTTAGCGATTAGAAAAAAAAAGCGCTAAGTATTTACCAACACTATAAATAGCATGTGTTGAGAAATAATTTAAGCGTATTCACTTTTTATACTTACATTATCCAAGTGAAAAAATGACACTTACATTCTAAACAGTAGTAAAGTTGGATAGAAAATTGTTAAGCACGCCATAAACTATTAATTTTACTGATCACAACTTAAATTATGAAAAAAATATTTCTTTCCTTATTGTTCATAGTAGGAACCCTGATTACCCTATCTTTTTGCATTAACAAAACCAAGGATAATTTAACTCTTAAATTTTCTAATGATCCTAAAGTTTGGTATAGTGAAGAATTGATTCCTTTGAATAAACTTAGTGAATCTGAACAAGCAAGTGCTATTGAAAAAGCCATTGTCCTATTAAAAAACAGGGACTTATGCTTACCTATTGGAAAATTAAATCGCCAACTTTCTGCGATCAGCCTAGGAGGCCCAGCTAAAAATTTTCACGAAACCATTGGTCTTTTCGCAGACGCGAAAATTTCTCAGTATTCCTCATTCAGCGAATGCAGCGACACAAGTATCAACAGAATTAAGGCAAGTGAAATTTGCATCATCTCCTTGCACGCTACGGGCACGAAAGGGGCTGAAAATAATATTGATATTGAAAATCTAGGAATTCTAGATAAACTCCCCTCATCACAAATCAAAATTCTGATACTATTTGGAAACGAACAAGTCTTCAAAAACCTAAATCTAGCAAGAGTTGATGTAGTTATTTGGGCGAAAGAAAACCATTATTTAGCACAAAACCGAGTTGCACAACTTCTATTTGGAGCCACTGCAGCACAAGGAAAACTAACAAAAGACATTGGTGATTTTAAAGTGGGCGATGGCATTAGCACCAAAACAAATGGGCGATTAAAATTCGGCCAAGCGGAAGACTTGGGTATTAGCCCGATTAAACTAAAGCAAATCGATGAGATTGCCCTAAAAGGAATTGAAGACGGCGCTTATCCAGGATGTCAAATCGTGGTTGCTGTCAAAGGGGCCATAATTTACAGAAAAAGTTTTGGTCAACAAACGAAAAATGGCGAAAACGTCAGCAATACAGATGTATACGATATTGCCTCCATTACAAAAATTGCTGCTTCAACTTTACTAACGATGCATTTAGTCGACAAAGGATTAGTTGACATTGACAAAAATTTAGGCTACTACATCCCTGAAGTAACAGGCAATGGACCATACGCCCAAATTAATATCCGAGAGATGTTAGCACATCAAGCCGGGCTAACACCATTTATTAAATTTTACAGCAAATCGATGAGCAATGGAACCCTGCTTCCATCTATTTTCGCTACTGATAAAAAAGCAGGCTACGACTTAAAGGTTGCTGACGGAATTTATATGAGAAATGATTATGTTGACACTATGTATAAGCAGATTATAAATACACCCTTAGGAATCAAGAAATATGAGTATTCGGATTTGTGCTTTTATTTTATTCAAAAAATCAATGAAAAGATTGTACAACAGAAACAAAACGATTATTTACTATCTACCATTTACATGCCAATGGGCCTTAGGTATGCGCGCTACCTACCCTTAAATTTTTTCTCAAAGGCACAAATAGCACCAACAGAAAATGACAAGACTTTTAGAAAACAATTGATTCATGGATATGTACACGATCCGGGGGCAGCAATGCTTGGTGGAGTTGCAGGACATGCCGGATTTTTTTCTAATGCAACTGATTTAGCCAGTATCATGCAATTATTTTTAAACAAGGGAGAATATGCTGGCCTGAAATTTTTCAGTGAAAAAACCATCAACGATTTTACACGAGTTCAATTTCCGGGCAATAAAAGGGGGGCGGGTTTCGATAGGCCAAATGCCAGTGGCGGCGGAACCTGCGATGAATTAGCATCCTCCGTCAGTTTTGGACATTCTGGATTTACCGGCACCTTAGCTTGGGCTGATCCAAAGGACGAAGTAGTATTTATATTTTTATCCAACCGTGTTAATCCAGACCAAGAAAATTGGAAATTAAGAGACATGGGCATACGCACCAAGATACAACATGTAGTTTATGAAGCGGTGAATTCTAGAAAAAAATAGACTTATTTTACGCGGTTAAAGCTCATAGCTAAAAGCATCCATCTAGGTAAAAACTTTCCCTTTGCTTTGTTTTTCAAGTGAATGTACCACCCTATTTTTTTGATAACTGGAACTTTATGCGTTTCAACAAATTCAATCAAAGAACCATCAGGATCTTCCACATAAGAAAACCTTCCACCCGCTTCACCCATATCAAAAGTTTCTGCGCTATCAACTGTAAATGCAAAGCCCTTATCGGCACATTCTTGTTTCAACACATCCATTCCTTGCACATCGAAACACAAATGAATAAATCCCCAATCTCCCCACATTCGATCTTGAAAAATAGACTTTGCATTCGTATTATCGGACAGTTGAATCAGTTCTAATTGACTAGTTCCTAACAACTGAGCGAATGGTCCACGCCGTGCATTTTCATGAGAGATTCGAACACGTCTCATTGGGCGGTTTCCGCCATCAAGCAAAGAAAAGTCTTCAAAAACACCTGTCTCATCCAATTGAAGTTCATCATAGTTTAGCAGACCTTGATAAAAGTCAATTGATTTTTCCATGTCAGAAACTCCAATAATAGCTCCAGCTATACCGCCACAATGAGACGGGTGTTTGGTATTACTAAACCAACTTTTACTTTCCACCACTTGAAATAAATTACCATTGGGATCACGAAGAAAATATGACCAGCATCCGAGAGCATCTTTCATTGGGGGGCCTAAAATGTCGGCCTTATTACCTGTCATATAATCAAACGACTTTTGGACATCTCTGGATTTAATTTTACAAGCATAAATTCCATAATCCCCCATTTGAACCGGAAAGGATGCTTTTTCAGTATTCCGTGAAGTATATTGCCAAATTTCGAAACCGCCGCCACCATCCATGCTTAAGGCAAGAGTCGCCGTTCTCGATTGAACTTTAT
>CAMCQW010000022.1 GCA_945877045.1 Chryseobacterium gleum | reverse complement strand
TGAATAGTCATTTGCTTATCAATGTCTTGGAGTCGTTCTTTCATTAACGAAATCCGCATTTGAATAATTCTCCTATCTGTTTCAATTTGTGACTCACCTGGTCCCCGAAGTCCGATACCACCTTTTTGCCGTTCGAGGTGTGTCCACATGCGTGTTAATCGTGGAAGCATGTATTGAAGTTGGGCTAATTCCACCTGTGTTTTTGAATGGAAACTACTGGCTCTACTTGCGAAAATATCAAGAATTAGGATAGGCCGATCCAGCACTTTGCATTCTAATTCCCGCTCTATGTTGCGCAATTGAGAGGGAGATAATTCATCGTCGAAAATAACCAATTCAATATCGCTTGCTTTGATGTATTCTCTGATTTCCTCTAATTTTCCTTTTCCAACGTATGTTTTTGGATTAGGAAAGGGCAAACGTTGCATGAATGTACGTTGTGAGGTAGCGCCAGCAGTTTCGGCCAAGAAGGCAAGCTCGTCTAAATATTCTATCGCAATCGCTTCGGTGATATCTGCGCTGATCACACCAACCAAAACACAGGCCTCTTCATTTGGCACAGACGTGTCATATCCTTCTGTCAATGTCTTAATTTTTTAACATGATTAATAACCAACTGTATGTTTTCGTTATTTCCAAGTAATTCTTTCATTGGCGGCATTCCATTTTTCCCTTCTTTAATTATTTTAGCGAGTGCAGCATCATCTAATCTTGACGCGTTTAAATTTTTTGCTCCCGAAGCTCCTAATTTTCCGTCATCGCCATGGCAAGCTGCGCAATGCATAATGAATAAATTTTCACCTACTACTTCTGGGGCCTCAGGTGGCTCAGGTTTAACATTATCTCCAGATGAAGAGCAACTTACCACTAAAAGTAAGCAAGAGCAGAAATAAATAATCCTTAGAACCATCCCCCACCAAGATTTGTCCTAAATGGCCAAGGAATAGATAAAAGAATAATGATTAATCCTATCGAATAAAACAAGCGGATTACTTTAAATTTATCCGCATCATTTTCTTTTCTTTTCGCTTTGCTATATCCGATAGTTATTAAAATAATTGCCAATAACATGCCGGCCAAATGTTCCATGCCATAAAAACGTAGCAATGGTTCTTTCATCCATCCCGTGGTAAATTGCACTTTCGCGGAGGTGAAGTATTGAATCAATCCGATTACCAATTGAATGTGCAGGGTTACCAGCGAAAATAAATTAATCATTTTATGCTTTTTTTCAAAGCGTTTAGCGGAAAATGCATTGACAATAGCCCAAATTAGTAAGACTAACACAACCCACCTTAATCCTGAGTGCAAGTGATTGATAATTTCCATACGTTTAATCGTTGAGTTTTAATACTGCAAGAAAAGCTTCTTGAGGAACTTCTACTCGTCCCACTTGTCGCATTCTTTTTTTACCTTCTTTTTGTTTCTCTAATAATTTTCTTTTTCTTGAGATGTCTCCACCATAACACTTAGCGGTTACATCCTTTCTAAGCGCCTTTATAGTTTCACGTGCAATTATTTTGGCCCCAATAGCTGCTTGAATCGGAATTTCAAATTGTTGCCGTGGGATTAACTCCTTTAATTTCATACAAATCCTTTTCCCTAAATCAAAGGCATTGTTTCTGTGAACCAAGGCAGACAGCGCATCTACTTGTTCAGCGTTCAACAACAAATCTAATTTAATTAAATCAGACTCTCTATATCCGATGGGATGATAATCAAATGAAGCATATCCTCGAGAGACAGATTTTAAGCGGTCATAAAAATCAAAAACGATTTCAGCCAAGGGCATTTCAAATGAAATTTCAACTCGATCTTGTGTTAAATACACTTGGTTTTTTAACTCGCCTCGTTTTTCTATACAAAGCGTCATTATTGACCCAACATATTCTGTCTTTGTAATAACTTGAGCTGAAATGTAGGGTTCTTCAATTCGATCCATCCCAGAAGGGTCAGGTAATTCAGAGGGATTATTGACAATCATCATTTTGTCCGGATCCTTTTTCATAAAAGCTTTATAGGAAACATTCGGAACCGTTGTAATAACCGTCATATTGAATTCTCTTTCAAGGCGCTCTTGAATAATTTCCATGTGTAACATTCCTAAAAAGCCACATCGAAATCCAAAGCCAAGGGCTTGGGAAGATTCTGGTTCAAAAATCAAGGAGGAATCATTAAGCTGTAATTTTTCCATGGAATAACGAAGCTCCTCGTAATCCTCTGTATCCACAGGGTAGATCCCTGCAAAAACCATCGGCTTCACATCCTCAAACCCTTTAATTGCGACTTCACAAGGATTGTCGGAGCTGGTAATTGTATCGCCAACTTTAACTTCATTCGCTTGTTTGATACCAGAGATAATATAGCCAACATCACCAGCAGAAACTTGTTTTCGTGGGGATAAATCCATTTTAAGAATTCCAATTTCATCTGCATTATAGTCCCTGCCAGAATTCATGAATCGTATTTTCTGTCCCTTTTTAATCACGCCGTTTCTTATTCTATAATAAGCAATAATTCCTCGGAAAGAATTAAACACAGAATCAAAAATCATGGCTTGGAGTGGTGCGTTTTCATCTCCTTTGGGTGCCGGTATTCGATTAATTACTGCGTCAAGTATGGCATCCACCCCTAATCCAGTTTTTCCTGAGGCTTGAATAATTTCGCTTATATCACAGCCGATTAATTCAATTATTTGATCAGAAACCTCTTCAGGCATCGCCCCAGGCAAATCCATTTTATTTAAAATGGGGATGATTTCTAAGTCATGTTCTAAAGCTAAATATAAATTAGAGATTGTTTGCGCTTCAATTCCTTGCGATGCATCAACGATTAAGAGCGCTCCTTCACATGCCGCAATTGATCTAGAAACTTCATATGAAAAATCTACGTGTCCAGGGGTATCAATTAAATTAAGGATGTAATCAACGCCATCTTTTGAATAATTCATTTGGATTGCATGACTTTTAATGGTAATTCCGCGCTCTCTCTCCAAATCCATATCATCTAATGCTTGCGCCTTCATATCTCTATCAGAAATCGTTCCGGTGGTTTGAAGTAGTCGATCTGCTAGCGTGCTCTTTCCGTGATCAATGTGTGCGATTATGCAAAAATTCCTTATGTTTTTCATACGATTGCGAAATTACGCTAAAAGCAACAAAACACAAGTTGGATTTAGGAATTAAATGACAATTAGTTATTAAATTAACGGATTATATTAACGTGTCCGGTCATCAGTAACTCTTGAAGATGCCTAGGTCTATAACGAAGTTTCCAGGTAAAGCACCCGCTTTGAATATCGTCCCCATTATATTTGCCATCCCATGCAAAATTAAGATCTTCCGATTCGAACACCAATTCTCCCCAACGATTAAAAATCTCAATTTTTATCCACTCCACCCCAATAAATGACCCCGAAAAATAATCGTTTATCCTGTTTTCGTCCGGTATAAAAGTGTTAGGAATATAAATATAGAACTCCTCTTGAATAAAGATGGACATTGATATACTATCTTTACAACCATAAAGATCTGTGGCATATAAAGTGACAAGGTAGGTTCCTTCGCTTGGATAGGTATGAACTGGATGAATGTCATTAGATGTTCCTCCGTCTCCAAATAACCAGGTGTATCCATAGCCATTTTGTGTTTGGTTTAGAAAAGAGATGGGCAATCCCTCTGTAATTGATTGGCTAACAATACTGAAATCAGCTATTGGCTTAACAACCATTACTTGGCTATACCCACTAACAGTAAAGGTTTGACACTCATCAGAAACAATAACTTGATAGACAGAGCTTGCAGTGGGATGCACCCAAATACCGGTTGTAGTTTCGCCTGTGGCGGGCCATAAAAAATAATAATTTCCATAACCACCACTTGCGCTGGCAGAAATATAGGCACTGTCTCCAGGGCACACTTGAATTACGGGACTATTAGTTACAATAAGTGGCGGACTTGTTATTGTGTATGAAACGGTGTCCGAGACGGTGTTTCCACAATTATCCGTAACAGAAACAATATAATTGGTAGATGTAGAGGGACTTACAATTACGCTATCGGAGGAGCCAGTTAAGGTATTGCCTTGCGTCCAAGAATAAAGATAAACACCACTTCCGCCGTTTACGTCCGCATAAATTGTTTGAGGGATATGAGGGCAGATCTCTGTAATGTCATTTGAAACAACTAAGCTTAATGGGGAATATACAGGAACGCTTATCAAAGCTGAATCGGTAACAGATTGTCCAGAACAATTATCACTAACCGTAAGAAAAATGGAGCTATTGGTATTGGCAATAACAGTAATGGAACTAGTAGTTGCCCCATTACTCCAAAGGTATGAATAAGGAGGAACTCCTCCGGAGAGAACAGGAACAATTGATAATGAAGCCCCGGGACACAAAACACTTGTATCTGGAATTGTGAGTAAAAGTGGGGCAACATCTTGAATATTAATTGTCAATGGGATAGGTGTAATGTTTCCGCAGGGATCCGTGACGCTAAAATTCATAATAATACTTTCTAAGCCCTCCACTAAAGCATCTGGCAAAGAGGTTATTGTGAAAGAGGTTGTGTTTTGGCCAACTGGAAAAGTGATACTGCTAGGTACACCCGTATAATCGAGGATGTTTTGAGCAGTGCCGCTTGTTTGAATAGGAATAGTTAAGCTGCTATTTAAGTTATTATTTCTTTGTAATGTGACAATAGCAGTAACACATCCCTCTGCCATCCAAGACGGATCGGGATAAACTTGTTGCGATAGAGCATAAGAAACAGTAATCGGGGTCAGTGAACTTAAACTATTTGCCTCTAGAAATATACCCGAGTCCCAACTTCCATCTCCGACATCCGCAATAGCTAAAATTAAATGATAAGTTTGTCCACATTGAACCTGTGAAATTGCTTCCAAAACATCGGTGAAGCCATCATATTGAATGTAAAAAGGCGACGAATTGTAGGGCGCCATATTACCGTCTCCATTGGCATTAAAATATTGAGGGTTGGTGATTGCATTCACATTGTTAATGGAAACGATGCTGCCATTATTAGGAAGCCGCGCAATATTCTGCATTCCAACAATTCCCGGCCCAGAAATAAAAAAACCGAACACATCATTAAACCCGGAGCTGTTCGGTGGTGCAAATTCGGGGTATTCATCAGAGCCAAATACATATTTAAATTTGACGGTGTCAGAATAAGGAATAAAATCAAATTCTAAAATCGCTGCGTTATAGGTTTGTGTCCCTCCAATTAAATTTGATAGCAAGCCAGATCCGCCGACGTTATTATCCATTCCCGCACTCGGCAGATTATTAGGCCCCTGTGGCCCAGAACCATTATTTAAGACCGTACCGGTTGTCATTACGATTCCTTGGTTAATTCCGAGATTTGTTCCTGTTGCAGAAAAGGAGCCAATAGCTGTATTGCTGCCATTGAACATGATATTTGAAACAACAACCCCAGGCCCTAACAATACATTTTGAACTAGCCCTTGTGGCGATTGCCCGGTATTTGTTACCAATTGACAATTTGCCTTCGATGAAAGAAGAATGGAAAGGGCAGCAGCTAAAGAGAATTGTAGTTTAAATAGCATTGTCTTTATTAACGCATTTGCAAGTAAAACGTTGTGGTTTTAGGGTTGTTTTTATGGAATATTTTTAATTTATTCCTTGTAAAGTACAAAATTTGGTATAAAAACCATTAAGTTTTAATAAGTCTTGGTGATTTCCTTGTTCTACTATTGCACCTTTTGATAAAACAATTATTTGGTCAGCATTGATGATCGTACTTAATCGATGCGCAATAATAAAAGTGGTTTTTCCAACCATTATTCTTTCTAAAGCGGACTGTACGAGTTGCTCAGACTCCGTATCTAAGGCTGATGTGGCCTCATCTAAAATCAATATTTGAGGGTCTAAATATATTGCTCGAGCGATACTCAATCGTTGTTTTTGTCCACCAGAAAGTTTGTTTCCTCGTTCTCCAATTACGGTGTCAAAACCAGTATCTAATCCCATAATAAAATCATAAGCGTTCGCTGTTTTAGCAGCCTCAATAACCTTTTCGATAGAAGGGTTTTCATCACCAAAAGCTATGTTTTCAGTAACACTAGTATTAAACAATATCGACTCTTGAGAAACAATTCCAATTAGACTTCTTAATGACTTTATTGTCAAATCTCTCACATTAACCCCATCTATTAATACCTCACCAGACTCAACATCGTAAAAGCGCGTTAGTAAATCCATCATAGTTGACTTCCCACTACCAGACTCCCCCACCAATGCGACCGAACTCCCTTTTTCAACGCGAAGATTAATCGAATTCAACACGACTTCTTGCCCATATCCAAAAGATACATTGTTGAATTCAACGGAATCATTTAGGCCGTTTATTTCGATTGCCTGAGGCTTTTCAATTATTCGTTCGTCCTCTTCTAGAATATTATTTATTCTCTCCAGTGAAACGTTGGCCTTGGTCATATTTGCTATGGAAGACGAGATGCCTTGAATCGGCCTTAATAATTGCGAAAAAACAATAATAAAAGTCATAAATACTTCGCCCGTCAGCCCATTCCCTTTTTGATCTAAAATTAAATTTCCACCAAACCAAACTAATAAGAGCATTACCATCGCACCCAAAGTTTCGTTTAACAAAGGAGAAAGGTCTTTTTTACGGAATGTTTTCGTGATTAATTTTTGATGTGTGAGATTTATTTTCTTGAAGCCATTTAAGATGAATCCATTAGCATTAAACGCTTTTATAATGCGAATTCCAGATAGGGCTTCTTCCATAGCTGAAAACAGCAATCCCGTTTGTTCTTGACCAGCTTTGGCGGTCCTCTTTAAGCTTTTGCCAATGCGAGAGATAACAAAGGCTGATATTGGCAATAGAAACAGGGAAATTAAAGTCAACTCAGGGCTAAGGTAAACTAATGAAACAATATTTATTGCAACGGCAATTGGTTCTCGGAATAGAAGCTCTAACATACTTACGACCGCAACTTCCACTTCCCCAACATCACTATTCATACGAGCCATTAAATCGCCCTTTCTTTCATTCGAATAATAGGATAAAGGCAGCACAAGAATTTTCTCAAATAATTTGTCACGAACATCTCTCACAACAGCCATGCGTAATTGTGATTGAAACCAAACAGCCCCGTAACGAAAAATATTTTTGAATAAAAAGGCCAACATTACTGTAATACAAACAAATAATAGAGCGGATTTAGGACTGTCAGACACCAACTCATACATGGTGAAATTGTACCAGTCTTTAATATAAATAAATAATCCCCCAAAAGAATGGTCCCAAATAGGGGAGCTTACGTGTGCAATTTCTTCGGGTTTTCTAAAAATTAACTGCAGTATTGGAATAAATAATACAAGCGATAATAAATTGAAAATAACGAATAATAAATTGCATAACACTACAAGTAGAGCGACGCCTTTATACCTGAAGGTATACCTATATATTTGTTTTAGGGCATTCAATTTAACAGCAAAGATACATTTGTCTAGTTGTTTTTCAATTAGTAGCACCTAAGTTTCTTAACTTTGTATTATGAGTAGTGTTAGACAACAAAAAATTGAAGCGGCAATCCAAGGGGAATTAGGCGTGTTATTTCAGCGACTTTCGGCAGAAATATGTTTAGGCGCCATGGTGTCTGTAACGGTGGTGAGAATAACAGCGGACTTATCCTTGGCAAAATGTTATTTGAGCGTTTATGTTCACCCTAGCCCAGCGGAGGTATTAAAGTCCATTCAAACCAACCAAGGAAAAATTAGAGGTCAGATAGGCCAACGCTTAAAAAATCTTCGGAAAATCCCGTCTTTAACTTTTTACATTGACGACTCTTTAGAATATGCGAGTAGAATAGAAGAATTATTAAAGCCAAAAAATTAACGTTCCATTCTACATAGCGCTTAGATACTTGTTTTCGAAAAACAAGCGCCAAGCAGTAACGATAATTACGCGTATTTCTGTCATTGGTGTAATGGTTATTTCAGCAGCATTGATTATTGTCTTGTCATCTTTTAATGGCATCGAATCGATGATTAGCGAGCTTTATACCGAATTTGACCAGGGAGTTACCATTACTCCAAGTAAGGGGAAAACTATTTTTGAAACTCAGGTTCCCTGGGCCAAACTAGCTAAAATAGATGGGGTATTAAGAATGTCAAAAGGCATTGAAGAAACGGTGATATTGCGCAACGAAGAAAAGTGGGTAAATGCCACAATTTTAGGTGTAGAGCCTCAGTTTTTAGCGATGATTAATATTCATAACAAAGATCATTTGATTATGGGGAGCGCCATATTACCAGGGAACAATCAAGAGAAAAATGATTTCGGACTCATTGGGGCTGGACTTGCCAATAATTTAGCACTGAAGAACATTAAAACAGAGCCAGATAACATTATTATTTATGCACCGAAAAATGACCTAAAATTAAAGTTTGGAAAAAACCCGTTTTTTCAAACAGCCTTTAATGTTTCGGGGATAATTAACTACAATAAAGAAACAAATGACGCATTTGTTGTTGCGAATCTAGGCTTCGTAACGAATCTACTCAATTTAGAGGGACAGATAACGCACATTTATATTCAGCCTAAAAGCACGATTGATAACGAAAGCCTTAAGCTGAAAATTCAAGAATTAGTGGGCCCCAATTTCGTTGTAAAAACGAATGCACAGAAAAATGAATTGATTTATAAAACAAGTAAAAGCGAAAAGCTTATCGTCATAATTATATTATTGTTTATTTTTCTCTTGGCCGCGTTTAACTTAGTAGCGTCTATTACTATGATTTATCTCGAGAAAAAGGATGGGGTAAGTGTATTAAAAAGCATTGGATTATCCAAAACGAGTATTTTTAACGTCTTTTTTTTAGAGGGGGTCTTAATTGCGGGAACAGGAATATTGCTAGGTTTTTTTTTAGGACTTGGGATTTGTTTAGCGCAATTGAAATATACAATAATTACGATTCCAGGCGCTGGAATTCCATTTCCTGTTGAGGTAAAAATCACGGAAATTTTAAGCGTATTAATTGTTTTGATAGTAGCAGCTACGGCATTTTCTTTTTTTACGGCGAGATATCTTGTAAATGACATCGAATAAAACCAATAATTTTATCCTCTTTGTGTAATTAACTATCAAAAATATATAGCTATATTTGCACCCAAATTTAAAAAGTAATTTCATGTCAACTTCTAAAGGAAAAGTTTCACAGGTTATAGGTCCAGTAGTGGATGTAAGATTCGAAAATGGAGTCGCGTTACCTACTATTTTTGACGCACTAGAGGTGTTGAAAAAAGATGGTACTCGCGTTGTACTTGAGGTTCAGTCTCATGTAGGAGAAAACTCTATTCGTGCCATTTCAATGGATTCAACGGATGGTTTCACAAGAGGAATGGAAGTGACATCGACTGGTTCGGCAATTAAAATGCCAATTGGCGAAAAAATAAAAGGACGTCTTTTTAATGTGATTGGCGAAGCAATTGATGGCATAAATACAGTAAGTAATGAAGGGGGGATGCCTATCCATAGAGAAGCACCAAAGTTTGATCAATTATCGACTGCCACAGAAGTTTTACTAACAGGAATTAAAGTTATTGACTTAATTGAGCCATACGCAAAAGGAGGAAAAATTGGTTTGTTCGGTGGTGCAGGTGTGGGAAAAACAGTTTTAATTCAAGAGTTGATAAACAATATCGCCAAGGGGCACGGAGGGTTATCCGTTTTTGCTGGTGTTGGAGAGCGTACCCGAGAAGGAAATGATCTTCTTAGGGAAATGTTAGAATCAGGTATTATAAAATACGGAAAAGATTTTATGCACTCAATGGAAGAAGGTGGTTGGGATTTAACCAAAATTGACCTTGAAGAGATGAAGGAATCTAAAGCAACATTTGTCTTTGGTCAGATGAATGAGCCTCCAGGTGCTCGTGCACGTGTAGCTCTTTCTGGACTTACTATTGCTGAATATTTCCGTGATGGTGATGGACAAGAACAAGGGAAGGATATTTTATTCTTCGTAGATAATATTTTTAGGTTCACACAAGCTGGATCTGAAGTGTCTGCACTCTTAGGAAGAATGCCATCTGCGGTGGGATATCAACCAACCCTAGCAACTGAAATGGGACAAATGCAAGAGCGAATTACTTCTACAAAAAGTGGTTCTATTACTTCGGTTCAGGCAGTTTACGTACCTGCGGATGATTTAACGGATCCAGCACCGGCAAATACCTTTGCTCACCTTGATGCAACTACGGTTTTATCTCGAAAAATTGCGGAGCTAGGGATTTATCCGGCGGTTGATCCACTTGATTCAACTTCTAGAATTTTGACACCTGAAATCGTTGGCGATGAGCATTATGACTGTGCGCAAAGAGTAAAATTAACATTACAACGATATAAAGAACTCCAAGATATCATTGCTATACTGGGAATGGATGAACTTTCTGAAGAGGATAAATTAATTGTTCACCGAGCAAGAAGAGTACAACGGTTTTTATCACAACCCTTCCATGTTGCAGAGCAATTCACAGGATTACCAGGTGTTTTAGTTGATCTAAATGATTCAATTAAAGCGTTTAATGATATTCTTGACGGGAAATATGATCAATATCCTGAAGCAGCTTTTAACCTTAAAGGAGGGATAGAAGATGTAATAGAAGCAGGAGAGAAAATGATGGCAGAAGCTTAATTTTACGGCAATGAAACTTGAAATATTTACCCCGGAAGCAATAATCTTTAAAGGAGATGTGCTTTCTGTAACATTGCCTGGAATGGATGGCGAATTTCAACTATTGAGTAATCACACCGCGATCATTTCAGGTTTGAAAAAAGGTCAAATAAGGATAAAAAAATCAGGTGATTCAACGGAGTATACCGGAAATGTTATTGTTGATGCAACTGATAAATCGATTGGCGTTTTTGATATTAATGGAGGGGTCCTCGAAATGTTAAACGATACAGCTATTGTGCTTGCTGAATAATGGCGGGCATCGAATTCATGATTAAAAATCACCAGGAGAACTAGCTTTATTTTTTTTGCGCAAATAGTTTCCTTATTTTAGCAACTTAAAAATATCAGGGCCAATGCTTTCTATAGATTTGCTTAATATACCGCAACACATTGCTATCATTATGGATGGTAATGGACGATGGGCTCAAGCAAAAGGAAAAGACCGTTTATTTGGACACGCCTCTGGTGTGGAATCAGTTCGTGAAACCTTAAAAGCAGCCAAAGAACTGGGGGTTAAATACCTTACTCTTTATGCATTTTCAACAGAAAATTGGTCGCGACCTCAACTTGAAATTGATGGCTTAATGGACTTGTTAATCGATGCGATTACTTCAGAATTGGATGGTTTAGACAATAATGGTGTTCGATTATTAACAATTGGAGAAATCAAGGGACTTCCTGAAAATTGTCAACAAAGTATGATGCGAGCAATTGAGAAAACGAAGGACAACTCGGGCATCACGCTTATTCTTGCCTTAAATTATAGCGCCCGGATTGAAATAGCAAAAGCTTTTCAGTCTATTTTATTGCATGAAAAACCCACGAGTGAGGAAGTGATAACGCCAGAATTAATTTCAAAGCACCTGTTTACGAAAGACATTCCGGATCCGGAATTATTAATTCGGACGAGTGGTGAAAACCGGGTGAGTAATTTTATGTTATGGCAAATTGCCTACACAGAACTCCATTTTACTAGTGTCTGCTGGCCAGATTTTCGAAAAGAACATTTGCTTGTTGCCGTTCAGGATTATCAGAAGAGAGAGCGTAGATTTGGAAAAACATCAGAACAAATACAATGAATAGCATGAAATTAACAACAATCATTTCTTTTTTGTTCTTGACTCTCGTTTCTTTCTCTCAAACGGATCCACTAACAATTGGTGGACTTAACTTTAATTATTCTGTTCCTGTTGAATACGAAATTGGCCCTATTCGAATTGTTGGTGCCGATAATTATGATCATCAAGGAATAAAGTTAATCGCGGGATTGAAGCAAGGTCAAAAAATAACACTACCTAGTGATCAAATTAGCAAAGCCATTCGAAAGCTATGGGAGGAGGGATTGTTTTCTAATATCTCCATCTATGCTGAAAAAGAAGTCGCTGGAATAATTTATCTCGTTATAGAGTTGTCGCCAAGACCAAAACTATCCCGATTTAAGTTTATTGGAGTATCAAAACGGGAAGCAGACAAAGTTCGCGAAGAAATCGAGTTGTTTTCAGGTAAAACCATAACTGAGAACCTCGTTTTTCAAACTAAAAGTAAAATAAAAGGATATTTTAGGGAAAAATCTTTTTATGGTGTAGCGGTTGATATTCAGCGTATAAAAGACACAATGATAAATGACTCGGAAATATTTTTAATAGAAATAGATAAGGGGTCTAAAATTGGCATTAAACCATTAACAATTTCGGGGAACGAAAGTGTGCCTACATGGAAACTAAAACTGGCCATGAAGGATACAAAATCAAAGTCAATACTTAGAATTTTTAAACGATCAAAATTCACTGAGTCAACTTATGAGAAAGACAAGTTAGCTATGTTAGGCAAGTTTAACGCTGCTGGCTTGCGTGACGCTATGATTGTTTTTGATACCGTATATAAACTTGATGAAAAGAATCTTAAAATTGATATTGTCATTAATGAGGGGGAAAAGTACTTGTTTGGCGATATTGATTGGATAGGGAATTCAAAATACCGATCAAGTTTCCTGGATACTGTATTAGGAATCAAAAATGGGGATGTCTTTAATAAAGAATTGCTGGACCAACGGTTAAAAGGAAGTGGTGACGGAAGGGATATTTCTTCACTATATATGGACAAAGGATACTTGTTCTTTCAAGTAATTCCAGTTGAAACCAACGTGACAAATAATAAAATAAGTTATCAAATTAGGATTATAGAAGGCAAAGAAGCGCGAATAGGGGAGATTACTATTCGAGGAAATAACAAGACTAACGATTATGTTATTTTGCGTGAAATCCGAACCAAGCCCGGCGACTTATTTAATAAAGCAGATATCATTAGAACGCAACGTGAACTTTCTCAATTGGGCTTTTTTAATGAACAGGGCTTCCAAGTAAACCCAATTCCTGATCCAGCAAAAGGGACAGTGGATATTGAGTATGTCGTAGAGGAAAAATCATCCGATCAAATTGAGTTGTCAGGTGGTTACGGTGGTGCAGGACCCACAACATCTGGAAGGATTATCGGTACTTTGGGATTGACATTTAACAATTTTTCGGTTAAAAACATGTTTAAAAAATCTCAATGGACGCCTTTACCTTCAGGTGATGGGCAGCGACTTTCAATTCGTGCCCAATCAAATGGCCGCTATTATCAAAGCTATAATTTTTCCTTCACAGAGCCCTGGTTAGGTGGAAAAAAAGCAAATTCCTTGTCTTTTTGGATTAATAATACGGCCCTATCTTCGAACGGCTTAATACGATCTAATCCTGATTTTACGGGCTTGTCTATTACGGGAACTGGCGTCGGATTACAACGCAGAAAAAAGTGGCCGGATGATTATTTTACAGCATATTATGAGTTGAGCTATCAATACTACGATGTGGTAAAAGATTATAGATTCCCTCTTTTTCCAGCAGGCTATGCCAATGATATAGCGCTTAAATATGTTTTGCAACGAAGCTCTGTAAGTGCTCCAATTTATCCGCAAAGCGGCTCTAATTTTAGCTTTACAGCGAAAGCAACAGCTCCTTATTCTGTTTTTGCTGGCGACAAGGATTACAGCTCAATGTCTGCAAAAGATCGTTATCATTACCTTGAATATTATCGTTTTAAGTTCACGGGGGAGTGGTACGTGCCTCTAACACCAGATAAAAAGTTGATTTTAATGCCAAGATTCGGCTTTGGCTACATTGGCGCATACAACCGTTCTAAAGGCGTTACCCCATTCGAAAGGTACTCAGTTGGAGGCAGCGGTTTGTCAGGGGTAAATCAATTGGGAGGCCGGGAAATTATCGCTTTAAGAGGTTACGAAGACCAATCAATTTCTTCTACGGGTGGTGATCCGATTGTGGCAAAATACACCTTAGAGCTTCGTTATCCGATTTCGTTAAATCCACAAGCAACGTTTTATGCCTTAGCATTTTTGGAGGCAGGGAATTCGTATCCAACATTTGAAAAATTTAATCCTTTTAACGTGAAAAGAACAGCGGGTGTTGGTATTAGAGTTTTCTTACCGATGTTTGGAATGTTAGGATTAGATTATGGTTTAGGCTTTGATAAGTTGGATAATTGGTCAAGTGGCATAGGTGGCACTTCGGATCAATCCATACAGCAGAAAGGGTTTAATCCTAAATTAAGTTTTACAATTGGCATGAACCTCGGTGAATTATGATAGTAATTGGCAATAAAGTTTTAACTTCGCCGTTCCCAAGCACCAAAAATTTCTTCATGAAAAGAGTTTTTTTTATTTTTTTATTT
>CAMCQW010000021.1 GCA_945877045.1 Chryseobacterium gleum | reverse complement strand
GGGGGACAAACTTATCCGTATGTTTTGTCAGCGTCAACGGCAAATGACGGTTCTGAAGTGATAATTTGTCCTAACGTGGTATCCAATACAGCAAGAATCATGGTCATGTCAGGAGCCCAAACATTTTTTGATATTTCTAATAATAATTTTTCAATTACGTGTAATGGGCTCGATGTACCAATTTTCACCTCTATTTCTCCAGTATGCCAAAATGATTTGAACTTTGTACTTCCCACCTCATCAGATAACGGAATAGCGGGAACATGGCTACCTGCATTAAATTTATCCAATGTGGGTTCAAGTAATTATAATTTTACGCCTGTTGCTACTGCTTGTGCCAGTGTAACAAGCTTTTCATTAACTGTAGAAGCTATTCAGCAACCAATCTTTGACCCATTTACGGCTGTTTGTCAAAACGAGATTTTTGTTCTACCAGTCGTGTCGCAAAATAATATTTCGGGTACTTGGTCACCATTAGTGGATACACAAGTGCCGGGTAATTTTACATATTCTTTTACGCCTGATGCAGGCCTTTGTGCAACGGATACAGCTCAAATTTTGACGGTTAGTCCAATCCCAACCGTGGCCGTTTCCACTAGTGGCATAACACTGACAGCCCTGCAGATTGGTGCGGATTACCAATGGATAGATTGCATAGGTAACGTGTCGATTCCAGGAGCAACTAATCAAAGCTTTACTACGACTGAAATTAGTGGTACCTACGCTGTTATTGTTTCCTTGGGTCAATGTACAGATACCTCTGATTGTTTTACTGTCGATCAGTCAGATCTATCGGAAGTCACTATTCATCTTATAATTCAACCCAACCCAACAGCAGAAAGTGTTACTATTTCATGGCAGGGTGATATGGAGGAACTCATTTTGACGGATGCTTCGGGTAAGACATTAAGGCGAATTACAGTTGCAGGTTTGAGCCAACTTTCAATTAATTTGAAGGAATATGCAGCGGGAATTTATTACATGGATGCCTACCAGTTAAAGGGGAGACAGTGTTATAAATTAATTAAGTTGTAATGTTCAAAGTATTCTGCCTAGTACTATTCTATTCTTCTTTTACACTCGTTAGTCAAACGTATTACCTTACTGGTCGTCCTTTTTCATTCGAAAGAAATAATGCGATTAAAGAGGTTGCGTTTCTATGGAATTTCACCATGAGCTACGCTGGAAATGACGTTTTTGATGCTGTTGGATTGGATTCATTAAATCGCTACAACGACAGTATTCATAAATTAATTGGGGTGCAATCAGGTTGGGGAAATGATTGGCTAAACGAATTATATGAGCAAACAGATAAGGAGGAATTAATCCATGAAAAGATTAGGAATCAGCTTAGAATTCAACCTTTATTTTTCTTAAAAACTAAAAATTATGTTGAACATTTTATTTTAGTAACTAAGTTACCCAAACGAAAACATTATAAGGCGATAGTTTGGAGCAAGAATGCTGAGGGAGTTATTTGTCTCGCATCTTTCGATTGTAAATTGAAACGCAAGGTTACTGTCAAATATTTAACTGATTGCCAACTACCTTACGCAATTCCACAAAACGGCTTAATTCTTAAGTAAATTTCGCAGTAGCTTATATTGCTTTATTAGTCGTTAATTTATATGTCAGTTCAAGTGATATTACTGCGTTTTATTTATTAAGCCCCTTGTATAAAGAATAGGTTTAGTTATGCTTAATGACTTTAAATTTTTTATTGGGTGAACCTGTAATGACAATAAATTTTGAAGCAATTACATCCTCTTTCGTAATGCCTGTAACTAATATCGAATCGTTTATTTCTCGAATTATTTTAATCGTTTTATGTTGTATCATGCCATTGCTTACAAGGCAAACTTTGTTCCCTGATACCGCGTTGTTTGGTAGCATATAGCCAGCTAACTTCTCCTTTTCATTTAAGTAAGCCATTACATTTAATGGTATTATCCCAATTTTTTTCTCCATCATCTTATAGTATAAAGGCGTAATTTCAGGAGTTTTGATATTTGTTTGACCTATTTTTGTGAATGTAGCTTTTCCATAAAATGTTTCATTTGATTTAAGATTGATTTCTTTGGCACTCACATACTTATTCACATGCTTTGTTTCTACATATACAACAAACTCAGGAGTGCTCTCTTTCACTAGGATAGCGATTGTTTTTCCTTTCTCAATGAAAGCGCCAAGCTGATAATTAACAGCTATTATTTTACCATCGAAGGGTGCCAAGTAAAAGTATTTTTTCATATTGTTTTCAAGTGTTTTAATGGCATAATAAGATGCCATTAAACCTAATTCAGCCATGAAAATCCGTTCTTCATTTGATGAAAAAGTGGGTAGCGAAGGGATTTTTGTACTTGGTGTTATTTTTTCTAGAAACGCGTACCATTTGGCTTTTTCTTGCGGAAATCTATTTTCAATTTGTGAAAAGACATCCCCGAAATCTCTAATTAATAACTGCTTTTTCTCTGTAAGGATATAATAGGCCGCATCGGAACTTAATACGCACAATAGATCGTTTGCCTTAAATGTTTCTCCAACCCGCCATTTTTTGTCTCCAGCTAATAAATTTCCTGAAACTTCAAAAATTATATTACTTGTATAATTGGGCTCTTGGTATGCCGGTGACGAAAACGGAATGTTTCGTTCTTGAAAGCTAGCTTGAATACATTCGATTGAAGTGGCTACCTCATTTTTTTGAACTGTGGAGGTAGTCTGTTTGGGTTTTACAATCATCCAAATGATTCCATTACACACGATCACAGCAACTATTATAATTATCCACCTTAATTTTTTCATAAACGAAACTATGTGTAAATTTACAAGAAACTAGCAAATGAAATATAGTTGCATTTATTTGGTCGTTTTATTTACCTTTTTTTCTTTCAATAGATTAAATTCTCAATTTCAATTTTCTTACAACGATTCTATATCGGTTAGTAAATTTGGAGCTGCTTTAGCTTTCCCTTGGGCTGGTGGATTAAATTATGTGCAGGTATCTGACCTCGATATCGATTACGATGGCGATAAGGATTTATTTGTATTCGATCGAAGTAACAATCAAATTCGAGTTTTTAGACACGATGTTCAGGGATCCAATCATTCTTATTCGTTTTTGGCGGACAGCCGTAATTTGTTTCCACCTGACTTACGTTATCGTGTGGCTATGGTTGATTATAATGGTGATGGAAAAAATGATCTATTTACTTATGGAGTAGGGGGGATAATGGTTTATAAGAATACCGGGAATTTAATTACAGGATTAGCATGGACCTTAGAAAAAAACTTGCTTTACTCAAATTATTGGGGAACCATGTTGAATTTATACGTGAGTTCCAGTGATATTCCTGCTATTGTTGATGTCGACGGTGACGGGGATGTGGACATATTAACGTATCACATAGGAGGCGAGCACGTTCAATACCACCAAAATCAGAGCATGGATTTATACGGGAATGCTGATTCATTAGCATTTGTTTTGAAAAACGAATGTTGGGGTGGATTCCGGGAAGATGTAACGTCCAATTCCATATTCTTAAATGATCAAGATTCTCCTTGCATTGCTGGAAATGTTCCTAATCCTGAATTACCCATTATTAACAAGCCTATTGCTGATGATTCAAAAGCACATTCTGGCTCTACGCTTTTAGCAATTGACATAGATGGTTCCGGCGTGAAAGATTTAATAATTGGCGATGTTTCGTATCCATCCATGAATCTATTGATAAATGGTGGCACACTTCCGAATACTAATTCATTAATGGTATCTGTTGACCCTGCATTTCCAAGTAATAGTGTGAGTGCAAACATGCAATTATTCCCTGCGGCGTATTCTGTCGATGTTGATTTTGATGGAATCAAAGATTTATTAGTTGCCCCCAATGCGCGAGGCGTATCAGAAAATGAGCAAAGTGTCCTTTATTATAAAAATACGGGATCTAATTCAGTAAGTAATTTTGTGTATCAAACAAAATCGTTTTTACAGGAGGAAATGATTGAACATGGTACCGGATCCATTCCTGTTTTTGCAGATCTTACTGGAGATGGCTTGTTGGACATGTTTGTTTGCAATTTTTTCGCTTATAAACCTACTTTATTAAAGGAAAGTAGAATTGCTTATTATAAAAATACAGGAACGCTATCACAGCCAGTTTTTACATTTATTGATGATGATTTGTTGAATTTATCCCAAGCAAATTATGGCTTGCGCATGATTGCTAGTTTTGGTGATCTTGATGGTGATTCAAAGCCGGATCTTATCTTAGGTTTAGAAGATGGAAGTTTGGTCTATCGTAAAAATATAAGTACTGGTTCTAATCCTTTATTTGGAAATGCGGTAACGTCTTATTCGGCTAATAATGGAACTCCTATTAATGTAGGTCAATATGCGGCGCCACAACTTTTCGATTACAATAGGGATGGAAAGTTGGATTTATTAATTGGAAAAAAAACAGGTGAAATAGTCTATTATGAAAATATCGGCAGTTCATTGGTTCCATCTTTTCAATTGATGACAAGTATGCTTGGAAATGTGGATGTTTCTACTAGTACCCCAGATGGATTTCCATATCCTCATTTCTTCCTTCATAATGACACGACTTATTTATTAGTGGGAGGATATGACGGACAGTTACGTTTTTATGATAGTATTGATGTAACGACCAATGGTAATTTTCACGTTCGACAGGCTAATTTTTTAGGATTAGACATTGGTGCCTATAGCGCTTGTTCAGTGAATGATATCGATAATGACGGAAGTTTAGATCTATTTGTAGGGCAAGATTTAGGAGGTGTTTTTCATTTAGAACACGATGCAAACAGTAATCTTGGAATTACTGAGCAGGAGGAATCGGCAGGATTTTTTATACATCCTAATCCGACGAGTGGTTTATTTTGCATTGAAAGCACCAAAATTGGAAGTGTTATTGCTATTATGGATGAATTTGGTCGCCTCTGTCAAACCCTTGTTATTGACAAAAACACCACATGGATTGATTTATCGTCCTTATCGAATGGCATTTATTTCTTAAAAATGCAAGGAGATATTAATGTGGTAAGATTGGTAAAGTTTTAGCGAACGATAAATTCGAACATCTTTTCACCTTCGATATTTCCAGATAGAACATCTCCAATGGCAACAGGTCCGACACCTGCAGGCGTACCTGTAAAGATTAAGTCACCTATTTTTAAGGTAATATATTTTGATACATGGGCAATTACTTGGTCGATATTAAAAAGCATTTCATTGGAATTACTTTTTTGTTTCAGCACACCATTTTGAAAAAACTCAAAATTTATGGGTTGATTCAGACTTGCGATATCCAGCCATTTTTCAGAAATTGCTGCGCTGTTATCGAATGATTTTGCTTTCTCCCAAGGAAGACCATTTTTTTTACACTCGTTTTGTAAGTCTCGCGCGGTAAAATCAATTCCTAATCCAATTTCACGGTAGTATTTGCTTGCAAATTCTTGATCGATGCATTTCCCTACTTTGCTAATTTTAACCACCAATTCACATTCATAATGCAAGTCCTTTGTAAATGTTGGATAATAGAAATCTTTTTCTCTAAGTAATGCCGTGTCGGGCTTCATGAAAAAAACGGGTTCTTTTGGTACTTCAGCTCCCATCTCTTTCGCATGTTCGCTGTAATTTCTACCAATACAAATAATTTTCATTTTGTATTAAATTTGTTCGCCAAGGAATTCATCTGATTGGAAAGGTCTTCTTGTTTTTTTTGTTCTTTCTCCAATTTTATCTTTTCCATTTCTTTTCGAAGACACAATTTGGTGTGATTCGTAAAATCTGCTTCGAGCATCCAGCCATAATAACCAGGTTCATTGGTGTTTACTTGTTGGATTGTCTTCCCTTTGTGTTTACCAAAATTATAGATGGTTTCGCCTTTTTCGTTTTTTGCTAAACGACCAGCATAATCGACTATTTCAAAACTACTATTTCTTGAAAAGTTGGATAAGAAATTGATATCCGGCTCAAGTTGTTCGTATCGTTCTAGCTGCGCTTTAAGCACCTCCCAAGTGACTCTTGTGTCGAATAATGCATCATGTGCATTCTTCATAGGTTTACCCGTATAAAACAAGCACGCGGCAGATAAAGTGCGCTGTTCCATCTTGTGAAAAATATTCTGAATATCTACGAATGCCTTATTGGAAAAATCGGCATCAACACCTACACGAATAAGTTCTTCTACTAATACGGGAATATCAAATTTATTTGAATTGAATCCTGCTAAATCAGCATCTCCAATAAACTCCATGATAGCGGGGGCGAGTTCTCGTAATGTCCGAGCTTGCTTAGCCATTTCATTTGTTATACCATGGATTTCACAAATTTCTTGTGGGATTTCCATTTCTGGATTTACTATTTCATTGTATTCTAATTCGCTACCATCTGGGTGGATTTTGATGATTGCTATTTGTACAATTCTGTCTTTTGTGATTTGTATACCTGTCGTTTCAAGGTCAAAAACACAAAGAGGGCGTTTTAATTGTAGTTTCATGATATAGTATAGATAAAAAAAGTCCCCATGTTAGACAGGGGGACTTTAAAAAGTACTAGAAGCGATTATTTGATAATTATAAATTCAGTTCTTCTATTTTGAATATGCAACTTATCAGTACATGGCTTACCATCTGTACAGTCGTTTAATAATTTTTCTTCGCCGTATCCTTTTGCTTCAATTCTATCTGGATTAACAATTTTAGATTTGATGTAAGCTACCGCAGTTTTTGCTCTCATTTCGGAAAGTCTTTGGTTGTATCCAGCACCACCTCTGCTATCCGTATGAGAAGCAATTTCTATTTTTAGCGTTGGATTATCGTTCATTATTTTAATAACCTCCACTAATTTGTTTTTAGAGTAATCTGTTAAATTAGATTTGTTGTATTCATAATTAACAAAATAAGGGCCTAGGAATCCACGAGCAGTAGCTTCCATCTTGAAATTAACAGTTATGACAGAATCAAATAAAAGGTCATTTTTCACATTGATAGATTGAGCTAGATATCCATCTGCACTCGCCATTATTTGTCCGTTTATTGATGATTCAAATAAATAATCCTTCAAGATTTCGGAAGAATAATTACCATTTGCAGCTGTGATTTCATTTCCGATATTTCCATCTATCGTTAACTTGATAGTTGCATTTGCAATGGCTTGACCTGATTCTTTGTCGGTAGCAATTCCATTGATATGGTATTTAGGAAATGGAACTATTTTTTGATTAGCATCGTCGATCAATACGCGTTTAGTAATTACTTGGTAAGCGACATCACAATTGGTAGAAAACTTATTTCTGTATGGATTTTTTGTAGATGAGCTATAGAAATAAGCTAATTCATACTCCTTACATTTTTCTAATTTGCTTACAAATACACCATCCCTCATTCTAGGCGTAATTACCTGTTCTGTGTTGTCAGAACAATTACTGCACTTCAAAGTAATGTATGAGCCTTCAGGAATTGCTAATCCTTTAGGATTAATAATTCTACCATCAAGAAAAGCAACATTTTCTACTTGGTTCTCCGCATATTCAATGCTGTAGATGTCAAACATTCCAAGTCCACCTTTTCGGTTAGACGATACATAGGCTTCTTTTCCATCAGCGGTATGTGAGAAAAAGATATCATCAGCGGGTGAATTAAATGGATAGCCAATATTTTTTGCTTTAGACCACATGCCATTTTCATCTCGCATTGACATAAAAATATCGAATCCTCCCATACTAGATGTGTCGTTACTTGCAAAATAAAGAACATTATTATTCAAGCCAACGAAGGGAGTTTCTTCATCATTGGGTGTATTAATCATACCCCCCATATTTTGTGCTTGACCCCATGCCCCATTTTTCTTTTCGATACAGTAGATATCTCTTTTCCCTTTTCCGCCAGCTGCATTAGATACAAAAAATGCCATGTTTCCGTCAGGTGAAACTGAATAATGCGTAAACCAAGGCAGCACTTTAGTTTTTTCATCAACTGTCAATGGGCTTTTCATCGCTGTAATTGCGCTGTATGCATTGTCTTTAAATTCAGATGAAAACAAGTAATTACCTGAGTTAGAGTACACATAAGTCATTCGTTCATCAGAAGAAATATTAGTAAGTTCTTCAGCAACTAATGGCTTCGACAAGGGTAAAACAACTAAAGGCGACCACACGTTATTCTTATTTCTTGAGGTATAATAGATATCATCAGGATAAGTATTATACATCACTTCTTTTCCTGATTCGGAAGATTTATCTTCCCAAGGTCGTTGAGATGAAAAATACAACGCATTACCTTCCAAGGAAACTTGTGGGTTCATATCTGAAAAAGCACTGTTTATGTTCCCGCCCATTGCAGATGGGACACTTCCAACTGGATTAGCACTTAATCTTTTTGCAACGCCACATTGTTTGATTCTAATTTTTGCTTCAGCTACTAACTCAGATTGATTCGTAGATTTCTCAATAAACTTATTGTAATTCTCAATCGCTTTATCGTATTGCATGTCCATATGAAGAGCTCTTCCTAAATGATAGAAGGCATCTACCGAAGCATTCTGTTCCGAAGTTGAGTATAAGTCGTAATTGACACTTACCTTTTTTACAGCTTTCATTAAATGAGTAATTGCCGCTTCATGGTTAAGGTTCATTTCTAATAAAATATACCCTTTTCTGTAATTATAATTCGCGTTATCCTTGCTGTAAGTCAGCAATTTATCCGCAACTAGGTTCGCAAAATGAAAGAAATTTTCTTGCATGAATCTTGAGTTTTCAGCAATTAGATCCTTTTCAGATGAACCATTAATCATGTTTTTAACTTCTGTTTCAGTTAGCTGAGCAACTGCAGAATAACTTAACATTAATGGTAAAAAAAGTAATAATAGTCTTTTCATTTTCAATTATTTAAGCATAAAGTTATTAATAATTTTGAGTAATATCAAAATTCTCCAAATAATCAGCCACTCTGCGAACAAATTGGCCTCCTAGTGCACCATCGACAACTCGGTGGTCATAAGAGTGAGAGAGAAACATTTTATGGCGAATTCCAATGAAATCACCTTCTGGAGTTTCAATTACTGCGGGCATTTTCCGTATTGCGCCAACGGCCATTATGGCCACTTGCGGCTGATTTATTATGGGTGTTCCCATCACATTTCCAAAAGAACCAACATTCGTCATTGTGTAAGTTCCACCGGATGTATCATCAGGTTTTAACTTGTTATTTCGAGCATTATTTGCTAACTCATTCACTGCTTTTGTTAAACCTAAAAGATTGAGTCGGTCCGCATTTTTTATTACTGGAACAATTAAATTCCCGGAAGGAAGTGCTGTGGCCATTCCAATATTAATGGCACTTTTCTTAATTATTGTTGTCCCAACTACTGAAACATTTATCATTGGAAAATCTTTGATCGCTTTTACAATTGCTTCTATAAAAATAGGTGTGAAAGTGATTTTTTCGCCGTGAGAGTCAAGAAACTTACTTTTCACTTTATTGCGCCAATTTACAATATTGGTTACATCTGCCTCCACAAAGGAAGTGACATGTGGAGAAACATGTTTCGACATAACCATGTGATCTGCGATCAATTTTCGCATGCGATCCATTTCAATAATTTGGTCTTCACCACTTGCTATTGAAATAGGGGCATTGATTTTTGTATCGCTAACTGCTGCCGTATTTTTTGCAACTGGACTTGCCGTTTTATTTTCAAGAAATGCCAATATATCTTTTTTTGTAACTCGACCATCTTGTCCAGTTCCTGAAATAGCATTTAATTGCTCAAGGCTCACAGCCTCTTTCTGAGCGATACTTTTAACCAAAGGAGAAAAGAATTTACCCTGTCCTTGTGGCGTATCTAGTTGCTTCACTTCATTGTTCGAAGGCGCTACTATTGTTTCAACTACAGGAGAGGTGGCTACTGTATTTGAAGGAGTAATTTCCGGAATGCTGTCTTGTGCTACTGTTTTTGTCCCATTTTCTGAAGGTCCATCGGTTGATATGATGGCAATAACGTCACCAACTTGTGCTACTTGATCTTTTTCAAAAAAACATTTTATTAAGGTACCTGCTACTTCTGAAGGGAGTTCATTATCTACTTTATCGGTGGCGACTTCAACCAAAGGCTCGTCCATCGCTATTTTGTCTCCCGGGTTTTTCAACCAATTTGTGATGGTTGCTTCGGTAACACTTTCCCCCATTTTTGGTAGCCTGATTTCTATTTCAGCCATTTTAATTGTATTTTAATCAGAGCAAAATTAGGCAAAAAATCTTAGTAAATCAAAGTTTAGGATGTTCTTCGATCTAATTTCTTCCAATGTTTGACAATTAATTTCAGGTCTTTTAAAAGGGTATAATCTCTGCAATAAATCAAATTCACTTTGTCGATGTTGTTGGCACTTAAATTATCAAAGTCGTCCATAAAATTTAATAGGCCTTTTTTCAATTGAGGCAGTTGGGCATCATTCTTTTTATCATTTTCGCAAAAGCCCACCAATGTTTTCTTTGCAAATAGGACATCCAGAAGGTTCGCGAAGAAATCTTTATTATGCTTAAACCAAAATGATATGATAGGAAAAGCAATTATCAAGAGCGTTGAAACAACCACATCCACTAATCTTTTTGACCGCAAACTACCTGGATTATTCAAGGCATTTAGGTTAAGCACATACATTTCTCCTCCGGTATCAACGGAATTACTTCCAATTATAAATTCTGCATCAGGTTGTGCTATTTTGTAATCAATATCAATTTTTTTGATGGAAGTCATCAGTTCGATAATTTTTCCTGCAGCTACATTTTTAGCACAAAAAATCACTTCGTCGATGTTGTTATCGGCAATAATTTGTTCAATTTGTCTAATGTCTCCAATTGATCCTGCGAAGGATTCTTTTATTGCCAAGGGATAAATCACATCAATTGAGGGAAAGTTTTGTTCAATAATACCTTTTACGCGCTGGTATTCATCTTCATCCCCAACAACTAAAAAACGTCTTTTGTTAGAACGATTTAGTGTGAATCGTTTGCCCGAAAATAAATTGGAAAGCGCTCTATTTAATAAATTCCAACTGAAAACCCAGGCGGCACCTATTAAAATATATAACCTTGAAAATTGCAATTCTTTTGGAAGTAGGGCATACAATCCAAGGATGATAAAAGTGCCAATGAGCACTGCTTTAATTTGTTTGATAAATTTAATAGGTTCATCGAACGCTCCCCAAACTAGGTAATTTAGCGACCATATCAAATAATACATTGGAATTAAGAAATAATAGGCTTCGTTTGGAAAGGTAATGTCTCTCATTCTCCACTGATTGGTCAGTGCGAAGAGGCCGGAAAGAATGACCGCAGCATTGAATAATTTAGGGGCAAGGAAAGTAATTACACGTTTTGAAATTTCAATACTAGCTCTCAAGTAAATGGCACTATTAATAGCAACTGAGAAGAGGAATGCATTGTTTCCTCGGAAATGTTTTTTTGCAAAAATGATCATCGCTCGGTAGAAGACAAATACATAATTAACCGAACTTTTTTTAGTGCTTTCTCCTTTATAATGAATGATGGTTGTATCAGGGAAATAAAGGTTTTTGTATCCTGCTTTAATTATACGATAGGATAAATCAATGTCTTCTCCATACATGAAAAAGTCCTCGTCCAGCAAGCCAATTTCATCCAGTACTTTTTTGCGCATGCACATAAAAGCGCCACTTAAGATCTCAATTTCATTTTCTTCAAATTCATTTAAATAGCTTAAATGATATCGCCCAAATTTCTTTGATTTTTTAAAAAGGGAAGAAAGTCCAAAGATTTTATAAAATGCTACGATAGGTGTTGGTAATCCTCGCTTTGATTCCGGTAAAAAGTTTCCTTTTCCGTCCACCATTCTAACACCGAGTCCACCGATATTATCATCTTTATCCATCCGAGAAACCATCTTTGTTAAGGTTTGCTCTTCGATTACGGTATCGGGATTTAACAAAAGCACATACTTCCCTTGGCTCAATTTTATTCCTTGATTGTTGGCTCTTGAAAAACCAACATTTTCTTTATTTTCGATTAATTGAACGCCTTGAAATTTATGCTTTAACATTTCGATCGATCCATCCGAACTATTATTGTCCACCACAATTATTTCAGTCTTTACCTGTTGACTTGCCTTAATTACTGAATTCAAGCACTGTTCTAGAAAGTACTCAACGTTATAATTAACGATAACAATAGATAGGTCCAAATCAGGAATTGTTTTTTTACTCATTTTACAGCGATACAGGAAATTTCAATCATGGCATCCAGTGGAAGTCGAGCTATTTCTACAGTTTCTCGTGCTGGTGGCATCGCATCAAAGTAGGTCGCATACACGTTATTCATTTTTTGAAAGTCATTGAATTCAAACATAAAAATAGTGCATTTAACCACATTTTCAAAGGTGAATCCCGCTTCTGATAAAAGAGATTGTATATTTTGCATTACTTGGTGCGTAGCCGCTTCAATGTTTTCTGTTACTAATTCCCCTGAAACTGGGTTAATGGGAACTTGGCCGCTGATATATAGGGTATCATTCACTAGTATTGCTGGTGAATAAGGTCCGATAGGTGGTGGAGCACCTGGAATACTGAATGATTTCTTTGTCATGAGTTTAGAATTAAAAATAATAGGAAAGCGCTTTAATCTCTTTCGTATTTTTACAAAGTAAAAACAAAAGTAGAAGATGCATGTATTATTAGTTGATTTTTATGATTCATTTACTTACAATATTCAACATTATTTAGTCAATATTGGGTGTAAGATCGATGTAATTCGCGAAGATGAGCTAGATGTTTCTAGTGTTTATGATTATGATTGTGTGGTTTTGTCGCCTGGACCTGGATTGCCATCTGAGAAAAAAAACATGTTTTCAATAATTTCATTATGCCGAAATAGCCTACCAATTCTAGGAATATGTTTAGGAATGCAAGCGATTTCTGAAGTCTTGGGGGGTGTTTTGGTAAATCAAAACGAAGTCATGCATGGAAGGAAGGTTGAAGTTGACATTTTGAAAAAAGGGGTGCTTTTTAGAGATCTTCCAGAAAAGATCAATGTGGGACTTTATCATAGCTGGAAAGTGGAAGGTTTAGAGGAGAAATTTATCACTGCTAAGTCTACTACTGGTGTAATTATGGCGATTGAAAGCATTGATGAGTACTTGTTTGGCGTTCAATTTCATCCCGAGTCTATCTTAACGGAGCATGGTGAGCTGGTGCTTGCTAATTTTATACAATTTGTAAAAAATATTAAATCTGTTTAAATCACAAGTCGCTATTGCTTATCGATTTAGCGTAATTAATTATTCGCTAGTTGATTTTTGCTCGCTTTCTTTCTGTAGTTAAGCAGCATATTATTTATTTTTGTTCTCAATTCTCATCAATGATTAACTAATTATTCTAAATTGTTATGAACAAGATAATTTGTTTTTTGTTGTATTATTTAAATGTCAATCACATGAAATTTTTTTACACCCTTTTTTTTCTTCTCTTAACGCTTACTTCTTTTTCTCAAAATGGATTAGTGCGTGGTCATGTATACAACGCTGCTAATAATGAAGCGATCGCTTTAGTAAAAATTACCATTATCGATCAACAAAAAGGGGCAATTACCAAGGAAGATGGTTCGTATGAGATAGTTGGTATTACACCTGGCATCTATTCTTTTAAAGCAACATGTCCTGGGTTTAAAGATCAAATAATCAATGAAATTACAGTTACCAATGCTCGCTCTATCGAATTGGATTTTAATCTCGACTTCGTTGTTAACGAACAAAAAGAAATCCTAGTAAAAGGAAATAGATTTATCAGAAATGTAGAATCTCCTGTTTCATTAAAGACCTTAAATTCTACAGAAATAGAAAGGCTTCCTGGTGCAAATCGCGATGTTAGCCGTGTAATTGCGGCGCTTCCTGGAGTAGCATCTCGTGCCACTTTTAGAAATGATATTATCATTCGAGGTGGTTCGCCGGGGGAGAATAAATTTTATTTGGATGGTATTGAAGTTCCTAATATCAATCACTTTGCTACGCAGGGAAGCAGTGGAGGTCCTGTTGGATTATTAAATGTAAATTTCATTCGCGAGGTTGATTTTTATGCGGGCGCTTTTCCAGCCAATCGAGCAAATGGATTGAGTAGTGTAATTGCTTTCAAACAGAAAGACGGAAACACCGATGGCTTGATTACTAATTTTGCGCTGGGTTCTAGTGATGCTGCAATTACGCTCGACGGACCTTTAGGAAAGAATTCAAATTTCATATTTTCTGCCCGTAGATCTTATTTACAATTCCTTTTCGCTGCGCTTAAATTGCCAATTCTACCTACCTATAACGACTTTCAATTTAAGTATAATTACAAGATTAACAAGAATAGCAAAATTAGTGTGATTGGGCTTGGTGCCATCGATGATTTTAGATTAAATACAAATGCGAATGATAATTTGACAGATTCTTCTCAAATTGAAGCAAATAATTACATCCTTGGAAATTTACCGCTGCAACAACAATGGAATTATACGCTAGGAATTAATT
>CAMCQW010000020.1 GCA_945877045.1 Chryseobacterium gleum | reverse complement strand
TCAGGTGTTCATTTCGCTAAATATCAATTAGGATCAGGAAAATCAGGAACTATTAAATTTATAGTAGACTAGTTCAATAATGGTTTTTAGATTAGCTATATTAATTTCTTTCCTAAATGTCTTTGTGTGTTTCACTCAAAATGGAACGCTACAAGGTTTTGTTTCGGATAGCAAAGGAAATGTAATTTTTGGTGCATCGGTTATTTTTAAGACCGATGTCACCATTGGTTCTGTGACCAATGAGAAAGGAAAATATAGTTTATCCCTTCCTGCCGGTCAAGTAAGAATAGTATGTCGTTATTCTGGTATGAAATCAGACACGTCTTCTCATATTATTGTCGAGGGCAAAACACTCGACTATAATATAGTTTTACAACAATTTGTTTTGGAATTCGAGCAAATTAAGGTAAGTGTTGGGAAATTCGATAAGCCACTTGAAGAACAGACAGTTACTATGATTGTGCTAAAGCCGGAACTTATAGAAAATAAAAATACGAGAAGTATTGAAACGGCATTAGACCAAACGCCAGGGTTAAATATTTTGGATGGTGAACCTCAAATAAGAGGGGGGAGTGGCTTTACTTTTGGTGTTGGTTCAAAGGTTGCTGTTATGGTTGATGATATGCCAATGCTTTCTGGGGATGCTGGACGACCTGAATGGGGATTTATTCCCGTTGAGAATATTAGCCAAATTGAGGTAATTAAAGGCGCTGCATCAGTATTATCAGGCAGTTCTGCACTTTCCGGTTCCATTCATATTCGTACTGCTTATCCTAAGGCTAAACCATTAACGAAGGTTAATTTATATTCCGGATTTTATTCAAATCCATCCATTGATGGCGCTGCTTGGTGGTCGGGTTCGAGTATTCCATTAATTTCAGGTGTTAACGTTTTACATTCAGAAAAAAAAGGAAACTTAGATGTTGTTCTTGGGGCAAATTTAAATTATGACCACGGTTATATTGGTGCACCAAAACCAGGACCTTACGTAATAGATACCATCACTAATTTTACCGATAAACAAATGGCTTCTCAGCGTGCACGTTTGAATTTTAATTTGCGTTATCGTTCCAAGAAAATCAAAGGATTAAATTATGGTGTCAATGGGAATGTCATGGTGGCGAGAAGCAATATGTCTTTTGCCTGGTTAGATGATTCGTCCGGTCTGTATAGAGCATATCCTGGGGCTGTTTTTTTACAAGATCAATTTATCTTTAACCTGGATCCTTTTGTTCAATTCTTAACGGAAACAGATGGTCGTCATTATTTAAGAACTCGAATCTTACATGCTGATAATAAACGTTCTGCTAACCAATCCAATAAAGCCACTACTTATTATGCTGATTATATGTTCCAGAAATCTTTTGCTCAATTAAAGGGGATTGATTTTATTGGGGGCATAACCTCCACATTCACCAATTCTTTTGCTAATATTTATGTTGGTTCTGGTTCACCAAACAATCAATTACTAAACCTTTCTGCTTATACACAGATTGAACATAAAGTGGAAAAATTGCTAACGCTTTCGGCTGGAGCACGCTTAGAATATTTTCAGTTAAACGATACTATCAAGGCTTTTAAACCAATTTTTAGAGCAGGGGCGAACCTGAAGTTATACCAAGAAACCTATCTACGTGCTTCTTTTGGTCAAGGATTTAGATTTCCGACCATCACAGAGCGATTTATAAAAACTGGCGTGGGTAACTTTGGTGTATTCCCGAATCCTACCTTAAAACCCGAGAGCAGCTGGAATGCCGAAATTGGTCTGAAACAAGGTGTAAAGATTGGTAAAATATTGGCTTATTTTGATGTAGCAGCTTTTTGGCAGGAATATCAAAATACAATTGAATACATGTTCGGAATTTGGGATGTTGACAACGCTCCGGCCTCTTTTGCTGGATTCAAATTTCTCAATACCGGCGCTTCACGAGTTATTGGCTTAGATGTTTCATTTGTTGGGACGGCTAAATTTTCCAAAAATGTTGAATTGAATTTTTTGACAGGATACAATTACATAGTCCCAAAGACCTTAAATCCTGATTATGTCTATGCAGTTGATGACATTAATCGACAGTATAGCTATAATACAACCTCAATGGATTCGGCAAGTCAAATATTAAAATATCGTTTTTTGCATAATCTTAAATTTGATGCAGAAGTAACCTTATTTTCAAAGTTTTCAGTCGGTGTAAGTGCTAAATATTTTAGTAAAATTGTAAATATGGATGCGATTATTAAAGATTTTGAAGAAACGACCACCAATTCTGGAGGTGATAAGCAAAACATTCGTTACATGGACTATTTTAATGCCCATCGCTTTGGAAATTGGATTTTTGATACCCGTTTATCGTATGCTTTTAGTCCATCTCATAAGGTAGCATTAATCGCTAGTAATATCTTAAATCGGAGTTATTCATTACGACCTTTAAAAATAGAACAGCCTCGGTGCGTGATGCTTCAATACACCTATAAATTGGATAGGAATTAATAAACTTTATTCTTTCAACGCCGTGCGAATTTTCTTTTTCCTTTCCCTTTGACTTTGAGTCTAGTTGGAGCCGTCATTCTTTTTTATTAAAAACTGATAAGGGATGAATAAAAATCAAATAAATAGCTTATCTTTGCACCCTTAAAATAAATTATAAACCGAGGTTTCGGACCTCAAATTGTAAAAAATTAACTTATGGCAACAAGAATTAGATTACAAAGACACGGTAAAAAAGGAAAAGCTTTTTTTCACTTAGTAGCAGCGGATAGCAGATCGAAAAGAGATGGTAAATTCATTGAGAAATTAGGAACATATAATCCGGTAGCTAATCCTGCGGTGATTGAAATTAATTTTGACAATACACTTGCTTGGTTACAGAAAGGTGCTGAAATGTCAGAAACAGCTCGCGCAATTTTAGCTTACAAGGGTGTTCTTCATAAGAACCATTTGTTAAAAGGTGTTGCAAAAGGTGCATTAACATTGGAGCAGGCTGAAGAGAAATTTGCAAAGTGGTTAGTTGAAAAAGATAGTAAAATAGAAGGTAAAAAGGATTCTTTATCAAATACAGCAACGAAAGAAAAGAATGCTAGAATGAAGGCAGAAGTAGAAGCAAATATTGCCAAAGCAGCTGCAATCGAAGCTAAGAATACTCCAGTGGAAGAAGTGATAGCTGAAGAGGCAGCTTCAGAAGAAGCACCAGCAATGGATGATTCTACTTCTGAAGAAGTAGTTGCAGAAGAAGCTTCAGTTGCAGAAGAAGTGGTAGCAGAAGAAGCTCCAGCAGCAGAAGAGGTAGTTGCAGAAGAAGCTCCAGTAGCAGAAGAAGTAGCAGCAGAAGAAGCGCCAGCAACTGAAGAAGCACCAGTAGTAGAAGAAGCACCAGCAGTGGAAGATTCAAGTGCTGAAGAAGCACCTGCCGCTGAATAAAATATGCAAAAAGACGATTGTATTTATATAGGACAAGTAGCGAGACTTCACGGATTCAAAGGTGAGGTCTCTTTGTTTTTAGACGTTTCTGATCCAAGTGAATACATTGCTAGTTCTATGTTTGTTCTTGATATAGATGCTTGTCTTACTCCGTTTTTTATCGAACATGTTAAGTTAAAAAACAAAGGTTTTATCACCGTAAAATTTAAAGGTGTCGATGATGAGGCTTCGGCTAAACGGCTATTAAAAAAGAATATCTATGTTCCTGAAAAGTCCTTGCCTGTATTAGGCGAAGATTCATTTTACGATCATGAGGTAATTGGTTTTCAAGTAATAGATTTAAAAAAGGGGGTCATAGGAATAATTACTGAAGTAATTGATCATGCCGCTAATCCATTGTTGCAATTAGATTATAATGGAATAGAACTATTGATTCCAATATTTGATGGCTTAATTCATCGCGTAAGGCGAAATGATCGTATTTTAGAAATAAAAGCGCCGGAAGGTTTAATCGATTTGTATATCAATTAGTCTTTAATAAACCCAATGCTATTTTCATCCGGATGATTCGCTTCGCAGATTCATCAACTCGCTTTTTAAATGCAGGGTCTGTCCGGTATAAGGTAAGCAACTCTGAATGTGTTTTTACAACGTTAACCGGCATTAAGATAATGTCACAACCTGCCTTCACTGCTTTACTCGCTGACATTGGAACGCTAATTACACCACCCATGTTCATGGCATCAGTTACAATTAATCCTTTAAAGCCTAAGCTATCTCGAAGTAATTGAGTCACTATTTTTTCTGATAAGGTAGAAGGTAATCCTTCGGTATTATATCGCTTATTGTTCATTACAGCAATATGAGCAATCATAATGGATAATACACCGCTAGCGATAAGTGAAGGATAATTTTTTATTTCCAGCATTTCACCATCAATCGTTTGTAATTCTTTGTGCGTGTCCCCACTCACTAATCCATGTCCAGGAAAATGTTTTGCGGTCGCTAGGATGTTGTGTTGCTGCGTATGTTGAATAAAAGCATTCGACCATGGAATTATATTTTCTGGGATGGCTCCAAAGCTTCTAAATCCTACTGTTTTATTAGGTGACATATCTACCACTGGAGAAAAGTTATAATTAATGCCAATTTCATTTAAGTCGCCTGATATGATATCAGTTACATTGAAAACTTCTTCAATAGTCAATAATTCATTGGCTTTTTTGACCGGTTTGGATCCAATTATTTTTCGATTGACTAAACTTGGTTCTGCATCTGCACTATATAGAAAAGGTAAATTTCCAATTGCCTTATTTTCTTTTTCAAATGATTTAATCCAGGATGTAAATTCTTCTTTTGTACCATTAAGCATTAATACGCCTCCAATCAATCGTTTATTAATTTGGCTTAAGATGGTATCCTTACTTAATCCTAAACGCCCCACAGCTGGCATTAGTAATTGCGCCACAATGGATGTGTCGTCCATCATTAAAAAGGCACGGTCCACTTCATTGTCTAAGGATTTATTTTCGGATAAATAATCTGTGAGTTTAAAATCAATTTTGGTGTTAAATTGAATTTTAGTTTGTCCATTTGGTGACTGCGCACAGCCATAAACAACGAATAAGGCAATAATGGTTGAAAGGTATATCTTAGGCATACAATAAATTAGATTTCAAATGTAAATGTATATTTTGATCATAAACTTTTATGAATCGGCAATTATTCACAAAAACCGTGTCAATATCTAAATTTAGCCATAAATAGTTACTAAACCCCTTTTTATTATTGGTAAAAACTACCCAATGTTAAATTATTATTAACTAATACAATGGTTTTTGTAAATTTGAGCATCTAAACAATCAAACTATTCAAAGATTTTTAGTTATCAACCCTACTCCTATGAAATCTGCCTTTATTTATTTCTCACTCTTACTCTCATTTAATTCTATTTCTCAAAATTTTTACGACAGAAGTGTAGTTCAAAATATTGAACTATTTTTTTCTTTCGCTAATTGGGATGCCCAGCTAGATGCAGCTGCGACTACAGAATCTTATATAATAGCGGATTCAGTTAGAATTAACGGAATAGTTTACGATAGTGTTGGTGTCAAATACAAAGGAAACAGTACCTATAATCCAATGAATAATAAAAATCCTTTTCATATTAAGCTAGATTACATTAAGTCAAATCAGGATTATCAGGGGTTTGCAGATCTTAAATTGCAAAATGGCTACCGAGATCCTTCTATGATACGTGAGGTTTTGTCCTATGCAATTTTAGAGCAGTACATGGATTGTCCCAGAGCGAATTTCGCGAATGTATATGTCAATGGTGCTTTGCGTGGATTATATTCCAACGCTGAGGATATTTCAGATGATTTTAATGCGGCACATTTTTATAGCTCAGACGGTTCTTTTTTTAAATGTAATCCCGTTGGAGGGGCTGGACCTGGAACCACCATTGGGCCTGATCTAAACTACATTAATAGCGATACAGCTTCTTATATTCAAGGGTATGAATTAAAATCCACATATGGTTGGACCGATCTTGTGGATATGATTACTGTATTGAATAATAATTTCACCCAAATAGAAACAAAATTAGATATCGACCGCGCTATTTGGATGTTAGCCTTCAATAATGTGCTTGTTAATTTAGATTCTTATAATGGTGCATTTCGCCAAAATTATTATTTGTATAAGGATTTAAATGATCGCTTTGTGACTACTGTTTGGGATTTAAACATGAGTTTTGGCGGTTTCCCAGGTGGAACAGGTTCGGGAGCTACCGTTTCGACTACGCTAGACCCAATGTCTAATAGTAATTCTGCCATTCATCCATTAATAAAGAAAATTTTAGGGAATCCTATCTATAAACGAATGTATATGGCGCATTTACGGACAATTACCCAAGAAATTTTTGTTTCTGGAGATTATTTAACTACGGCTAATACTATTCGTACTACCATTAATTCATCTGTTCAAGCAGATCCTTATAAGTTCTACACCTTTGCCCAATTCACTAATTCTTTGACTACCTCAGTAGCGAGTGGTGGTGGAGGCGGTGGTACAATTCCTGGTATTCAAGAAATGATGACCCCAAGAGTTGCTTACTTATCATCGAATGCGAATTATCTACTTGTTGCACCAGTGATTACGAGTTACGCTTCAAGCATTCTTTCACCTACGATTAATGCTGCATTTTATATTACGGCAACGTGTACAAACGAAACAGAAGTTTATTTGGGTTATCGGACTTCTCATCCATTAAAATTTAATCGCGTATTAATGTTTGATGATGGGGCACATGGAGATGGTATAGCAGGAGACCACGTTTTTGGATACCAAGTTTTAGCAGATGGACCTGTATTTGAATACTATATTTATGCAGATAATAATGTGGCCGGATTATTTAGTCCTCAAAGAGCAGAACATGAGTTCCATTCTCTTGCGCTAACGATTCCTTCACCGCAAATAGGTGATGTGTTAGTAAATGAAGTGTTAGCATCCAATTTGAACACCGCATTTGATAATTATGGCGAAAGTGATGATTGGATTGAGTTATTTAATACAACAAACACCGCCTTTGATTTATCGGGACTTTATTTATCCGATAATGCCACCAATTATATGAAATGGATGTTTCCCGCTGGTAGTATAATTCTTCCTAACGATTATTTAATTGTTTGGGCTGATGATGATTCATCTCAAATTGGTTTGCATACGAATTTCAAGTTAAGCTCATCGGGTGAGGCCGTTTATTTTAGTAATGGGATAAATATGTATGATGCAGTAGGATTTAGTTTTCAAACTACCGATGTCTCCTATGCAAGATGCCCAGACGGTGGCTTGGCCTTTGCGGCTGCCACACCAACATTTGATGCATCAAATAATTGCTTTGTTGGTATTAATGAGCTAAGTGTTGTCAATAAAGTGTATCCGATTCCTTTCCAAGACTATTTCATCATTGAGCCAGGGTCCGAAGGTGAAATGGGCTTTTCAATAATTGACATGCAAGGACGGTCGATCTTGGCGGATCAAGTTGTTTCTAATAAATATACGGTAGATGCCTCTTCTTGGAAGAGTGGGATTTATTTTTTATCGATTGAACAAAATGGCATTCAAACCACTCATTCGATTGTGAAATTCTAACAAAAAAGTTTTACTCTTCTTTTAAGTGTAATTCAACTAATTGAAATAAGCGATGACGCTCATTGATTGCCTCATAAAAATAGGCAAGTCGTTCTCTTTTTATATATCGTTTGATCGACGATCCAAAGGTTAGGGCGTTTATTATTCTTTTTCCAAGGCCAAATGTAGGCGTGAAGTTAATATCAATTCTACCTATTCTTTCCGCTTCTGTTGTGATTATTTCACTTAATGACATACTAATGATTTGCTGGCAAATTTCTGAAGAAATAATATCAAAGCGGATTAAAGACTCATCATCAAATTCCTTCGTTTTAGTGAATCTTTTGTATTGAAATTCTATATCTGAAATACCTCTAAATAATTGATCAATGGTCATATTTGTCTTTAAGGAAAGATAGTAAACTTGCAAAAATAGTGTTTTGTTCTGCTTCTGTCAAACAATATGGTGGATTGATAAAGATCGTATTGCCCAAAGGTCTTATTAAAAGCCCTTTTTGGATGAAATAGGGGGTGATTTCGGAACTTATTGCTGAAAAATAGTCATTTTGCCCATCGTTAACCTGAAGATCGATTGCTAAAATAGTTCCAAATGAGCGAAGTCCATTCATTGGGGATATGCCCTTAATATTTTTATGTTTCTTGACAAAATCAATGTTTCTCTGAGTGATTTTTGAAATTGATTCCCAAGTTTTTTCTTCTTCAAATAAATCTAAACTCGCGCATGCAAGTGCACAAGAGATAGCATTTCCCGTAAAGCTATGTCCGTGTAACAACGCTTTTGCTTTATCATCAGATAAGAAAGCATCGTAAATTTTTTGTGTGCTGACTGTTAAGCCTAATGGTAAAACACCGCCTGTTAATCCTTTCGATAGACAAATAATATCTGGTTTAACCGTCGTATGTTCGAAAGCGAATAGCTTTCCTGTTCGACCAAAAGCGGTCATTACTTCGTCAAATATTACGATAACATGGTGCTTTCTTGCCATATCAACGAGTGCTTCAAGAAATTCGATTGAATAAATACGCATTCCAGCTGATCCTTGGATGAGTGGTTCAAGAATTATTGCTGCATAAGTATTGGAGGACATTAATACCTCCGCATTCTCCAATATTTCATTCAAATTCGAATCAGTTGGGAAGTCAAGAAAATCAACATCAAAAAACAACTTTTCAAAGGGCTCATTAAAATAGCCGCGTTGACCAAGAGACATGGCTCCAAATGTATCACCGTGGTACGCGCCGTCTAGCGCTAAAAAATTTGTTTTTGGCTGATTACAATTTTTCCAATATTGAATCGCCATTTTGATGGCCACTTCCACCGCTGTTGAGCCATTGTCTGAAAAAAATACTTTTTGAAAAGGACTTCCTAATTTATTAATGATTCGTTCAGCTAGTTCTATGGCTTTTGGGTGTGTAGCGCCCGCAAAAATACAATGGTCTAGGGTGTTCGCTTGTTCTATTATTGCGTTTACTAAATGTTCATTTGAATGCCCGTGTGTATTGACCCACCACGATGAATTGACATCTAGTAATTCCCCATGACTTTCGGAATAGAGTGTGGCATCCTTTGCCCGCAGCACCACAATGGGGTCAGGCGCCGTTTGAGCTTGTGTAAAAGGGTGCCAAATATAAGTACGGTCTTTTTGTAAATACGACATTAAACTAGTGATTTTAGTATTCCATTGCTAACTAATTCCTTTACAAATAATTTTATAGTATCCGTATCGACCTTATCGAATAAAGGAACCGAAAACAGTATTTTTACACCAGTTATTTTCTCAATGATTTCGCAAGTATCAGGTAAAGGTTCTCCCACATAAATGATTCCATGTATGTTCACATTACGCGATCGAATAGATTCAATGGTTAATAGCGTATGATTAATACTCCCCAAATAGTGTCGGGAAACTAAAATTATGGGAATATTCCATTGTTCTGCTAAGTCAGCAAATGTAATACCAGCCTCATTAATAGGAACTAACCATCCTCCGGCACCTTCGACAATAAGATTTCCAGTTGTCTTTGGTAAATTTAACATGGCCGGATTTATTGAAACACCATCAATTTTGGATGCAACATGTGGCGAAAGTGCCTCGGAAAAAAGGTGGGCTTCAGGTATGATTTCAACGGTGTTATTTAACCATTCTTGTATCTTTTTACTATCGCTATTTTGAAGGTCACCGGATTGTATTGGTTTCCAATAAGTGGCTTGGAGTAATTCACATAAAATGGCTGAAACAACTGTTTTTCCCACGTCTGTTCCTATTCCGGTAAGAAAGTAGCTGTTGCTCATTCATTGCTTTTTTTGAAAAACAACCCAAGAAATTCTTTATTGGAATGTTCACCGAGCATTGGCGAAAGTTTGAAGTCTTTATAAATCAGTTGGTTTCTTTCTCCTAAATCTATGCATTGTATTTTTAAAAATGGAAAATGCTTGCTTTCAGCGTTAGTCCCTGCTTTATTTAATTTTGTTTTGTCAAGTTCAATTTGTGGTTTAATAACCAAAATTGCCATTCCGTTTGGTTTCAGAAAGCTTGTGATAAAGGGTAAGACCTCTTCTAATGGCGTCATTGTATCAATGATCATCCCATCCACTTGAATTGGAATATGCTGCTCATTTAGATTTCTAATGGAGGTTTGGATAATAGTAATTTGTTTGTTATCCTTAAATCGTTCCTTTACCAGCGCATTCTCTTCAACGATACAAATTGTGTTTTTCGCTCCTTCACTTATCAGTACTTCTGAAGCGGCACATGCATCAATTCCGATTTCTAACCAAGACGTCTCTTTCACATTAATTTTCCATTTTGAAATACCTTCAATGATTTTTTGCGCATGAATGGATGACCAGCGCTCATCGGAAATTAACAACTTGATTTCGGCATCTTCAGGAAATTTCTTTCCAATCTTATTAAAAAGTTTCCCGTTTACAAGAACGCCGTATTTTCTAATAATTTCTTCCGCCATGGTTCTATTTTGAACCAGGTTTCGATCTACTAATAATTTGTCTAACCTAATTTCCATATTGTTATGGGTAGATGTATAATAATTTGTCTTCCCATCCATCTAGTTGAAGGTAAATTGCACTACCACTTTCTTTTTTATAGGCAAAAGATGACAAGTCAAATTTCAAGTCTTTAATCAAAAGTGCTTTGCAGGCATCTTTGTGCGCTCGATGAATTAGTTGGATGGACCGAATGGGAGGGAGCGACTTGGAGATGTTTGAACTTCCAACTAAATCAAATTCGTGCACTTCACATCCACCACCATAACTGACTTTAAGTTCCAAAACTTGTCCGATTATTTTTGCCTCTTCAATTTTTATAGCATCCGATGAATCAACGGGATTAGCAATGTGAGCGGAAAGAATCATGTCTTTTTCTGTTTGGTTCTTTTGTTCACTTATTTTTTTTTGGCATTTACATGCAACAAAAAAAAGACTGCAAGAAAGTAGGATAATAAATTTCATAGTTATGTTTTCTTTCAAAAGTCAAAATTAATACCATTAAGTTTAAAATAACTATTTAATTCCCTTTGTTTAAAAAAATTAATTCTTTCCATTTGCTTGCCTTACCTTTGCTTTAAGATTATTACATGAAAACAAAAACCTTAAAGAAGAATAAAGTGAATGTCGTTACGCTCGGATGTTCAAAGAATATATACGATTCCGAAGTGCTAATGGCTCAATTGAAAGCCAATCAATTTGATGTTGAACATGAGTCAATGGACGATGATGCCTCTGTTGTAATTATCAATACCTGTGGTTTTATAGATAATGCGAAGCAGGAATCAATAGATACCATCATTAGGTACGTTGAAGCAAAAAAGGATGGCTTGGTCGATAAAGTATATGTTACAGGTTGTCTTTCTCAACGCTATAAAGATGATCTTGAAAAAGAGATTCCAGAAGTCGATGCTTATTTTGGCACGCGGGATTTACCTCGCTTATTAAAAACATTAAAAGCTGATTATAAACACGAGTTGGTCGGGGAACGATTATTAACCACTCCTTCTCATTACGCCTACTTTAAAATTGCGGAAGGTTGTGATCGTCCTTGTACTTTTTGTGCGATACCAATTATGAGGGGAAAGCATCTTTCTACTCCCATTGAGGAACTGATCATTCAAGCTAAATCATTGGCGGCAAAAGGGGTGAAGGAATTGATGTTAATCGCTCAAGATTTAACGTATTATGGCTTAGATTTATACAAAAAGCGCGCATTAGCAGATTTATTACGTCAGTTGTCTGAAGTGGAAGGCATCGCTTGGATTCGTTTGCATTATGCTTTTCCAACTGGTTTTCCAATGGAGGTCTTGGATGTTATGAGGGAGAAGAAAAACATTTGTAATTATTTAGATATGCCCTTGCAGCATGGTTCTACGCGTATGTTGCAGGCGATGAAAAGAGGCACTACCAGGGAGAAAACGGAAGAATTGATTGCTGCAATTCGTGAAAAAGTTCCGGGAATAGCAATAAGAACAACGTTAATTGCAGGTTATCCCGGAGAAACGGAAGCTGATTTTCAAGAAATGTATGATTGGGTACAACGAAGTAAATTTGATCGCTTAGGAATATTTACCTATTCTCACGAAGAAAATACTGCGGCATATGCTTTCGAAGATGATGTGCCCGCTAAGGTTAAAAAAGAACGTGCGGATGCCATTATGGATTTACAAGCAGGAATCAGCTACGAATTGAATCAGTTAAGGGTGGGAAAAACATTCTCAGTGCTTTTTGATCGTGTGGAAGGTGATTATTTTATTGGTAGAACTGAGTTTGACTCTCCCGAAGTGGATAATGAGGTCTTGGTGAAGAAAACAGCTGATAATTTCATTCGAATAGGTGATTTTGCTCAAATTCAAATAACAAGTGCTGATCATTACGACTTGTACGGAGAAATCATTGGATAAAATCTGGCAATTAATAGAATTACTTCTACTAAGTTACTGCGATACGAAAGTGTAACTGATTGTCCCTATTTGTGCAGCAGAAGCAGCGCTGGAAAAATTAAACCGAGATAGTTTTGCATATTTCAACGCTTGTTGTGTCATGCAAGCATTGGCATTCGAAGATGATGTTACCACAGCTTCAATAACATTGCCATTTTGATTCACTTTAATTTGAACCGTCACCTTCCCAGAAGAACCTGTTCCACACGTATAGCCCGGATTTCGAACGAACCAGTTATTGTTTTGATAAGCAGTTCGTTTCGCCAATGACCAATTCACCATCACATTTCCTGCATACACGGTTGGTCCGCCATTACTAGGGTTATTGTTTTTTGGATTTACTTTAGGATTGTTAGCATTGTCATTACGATCTTTCATTTCCTTTAGAATCGTTTCTCTTTTTGTTTCACCTCCTTCCGCTTCGTAAAGACTTTTCTCAAAGTCCTTGATAGACTGTTCGATTTCACTCGCGGACATATTCTCTTGCCAATTTTCATTAGAGCGCTGTCGTGTATCGTTCATGTCGCGCGAAATATTTTTTAAGTCACCCGAATTTAAATCTTGCTGTATCTGAATTTGTTCTGGTGTAAGCAATAATTCCTCCTTTTGTAATTCAAGTAATGGTTCATCATTAAAAGGAATAATGGGAAAATAACGGGTGTAGGTTTGCATTTCAAGGTACATGAAAAAGCCAATGTAGACCGCAAATGCAGTAAGTATGCCTAATTTATACCTGTCAATGAAAACAAACATTTACTTTTAAATAGTATTAACATGAGTATTGGAGTGAAAGTTACAAAGATTATTAACGATCTACCGCATGCCTCCACTAAAAAATCGTTGAGAAGATGTATTGGAGATTAATAATGGCTGGTTTTTTTAATAATATAATTGGGGATTTTCATTCGAATTTCATTGATTGTGGATTGTAATTTAATGTTATAGTCTCTACATGTTTATCTAATTTATAATATTCCCTCTCGATCGCAAATACTTCATTTTTAGATGGTATTGGCTTGTAATTATAATGCCAATTATTTATTGGTTCTTCTCCAGAAGCACTATTGTCCTCACTATTTTGCTGATTTAATAAGACAGCTATTTTATCATTTACAAAACCTATAATGTGACCTGTACAAGAACTAAATCCTTGTGCTGTTGCGCATGAATTACTGTAGTAACCAAATGAATTATTTCCTAGAATAAAATAATTATCGATTTCAATTGAGTTGCCCCAACATCCATCGTGCTCAACTTGCAAGAAATCAATTATTGTCCAATTTGAATCTTTATATTCAGCTAATATGTATCCATTCTGTCCAGGGTCGAAGTGAGCCCCATTATAAGAATAGCCTACACAAGCAAAAAATCTCGTCACATTTCCTATTTTAAAGTAAGTAATTTTTGATAGTTCTTTCTTACATATTTCTGGACCTTCTTCACCTAAGACATTCGTTACCGGACATGCATTAATCATTTTACTATCAGTAATTTCTATAAGTCTGTTATTGGAAATTGAAAAACTTGGGGGGTTAATGATCTCAATTTGTATTTTTTTGTTTTGGACACATCCAACACTTAGCATAAATCCTAAACATATTGATAAAATAATTTTACTTTTCATATTTTCTAAGTTTCAAATTTTGTTGGAAAGTTTCCAGGTAAAGTTTTTTCTAGTTAATAATCCCATTTCTTTTTCTAAGGTTCGTTGGTAAAATATTTTATAGGTTTGGTCGAACAAATTAGTGTTGAAAGGTAATAATAATTAAAGATAGCGAGAAATTATCGCTCTCGCTCTTTTTCTCACTCTCTTTTTGTGATCCCTCTGGGAGTATTCCATGAACCCGGTCTTTTGCTCATTCCAAGCATTGAGTCCATTATGCTACGCATAGTTTGGGCTTTTCATTTTTTCTCGCTTTCAGGAACAAGTTCCTGCCGCTATAAAATAAAAAAGCCCACTTCATAAATGAAGTGGACTCTTTTTGTGATCCCTCTGGGATTCGAACCCAGGGCCCATACATTAAAAGTGTATTGCTCTACCAGCTGAGCTAAGGAATCA
>CAMCQW010000019.1 GCA_945877045.1 Chryseobacterium gleum | reverse complement strand
ATTTCCACCGAATTGTGTGTCGGTTGTTGGTACAATACCCTCTATATTTGCTACACCACCTGGCTGGTTGTTTTTGGCAAGTCCTAAAAGAACAAGTCCTCCCCAATCTCCTGGTAGTCTTGTGCCCGGAGCTTCATTAGAAGTAAATATAACCGGATTAGCGGCTGTTCCATTGGCATAAATTTTAGCTCCTCTTGTGACAATTAATGTCGCTTGAGTTAACTTATCACCTCGAATGATAGTGCCTGGTAAGATGGTAAGTGTTGCATTGTTTTTTACATAAATTTTGTTCTGTAATTTAACAACTCCACTCCATGTTGTGTTGACTAATACATCTGTCGATACTGTCGTTACGATAGCAGGATAAACGGTAGTTTGTGGGTCAAAGTTAGACCATCCAGCGGTCCAATCTGTTGCTGGCGTATTATCCGTTATGGGAAATGCTCCCCTGTAATTAGTAACGTTCCAAAATGCATCTTGTGCATTGAAAGAAGTTACGATAGCAATAGCTAATAAGCTTAAATAGATTTTCTTCATGTTTTCTTTTTTAAAATTTATACGATACAAAGGTCATGTGATAATCCTATCGTCATGTTAAAGTTGCCTTATGTTTTCTTTAAGGATTTGTTAAGGATTGGTAACCCCGGCTTAACAAAACGGAGATCTTCTTAAAAGGAGAGTGATTGCGACTTTTTAAAAGTTGTATTTTAAGGACAATGATACTGTCTGGCCAAAAGAACTTTCTTGCCAAGTATTATCAGCTTCCGCCGTATATTTACGGTCGTTGTTCAGATCTTGGAAATAAATTAGTTTCTGTGCTAGTAAATCTTTAACATTTAATTTCAGTTCGAACTTCTCGTTAAATGTTTTTGCTACTTGAATGTCAATTATATGTCGTCCGTTTTCCCAAACATTAGGTTCTTGAATATTTCCTACAATATATATTCTCTGACCAACAATGTTATAAGAGCAACTAATTGAAAAATCATTTTTAGCGTAGTATAAACCAGCATTTGCAATATAAGGTGATTGCCCTTGTAAAGGTCTTGCGATTCCCGATCCAATTGTATTACTAAGATCTACCTTTGAACGAATAATGGAAGCGTTTGCGTAAAGTGTTACATTGCTCCATAATGGATGGTTTTCTTGTTTAGATAAAAATCCAAGCTTCATTCGCCATTCAGCTTCAACGCCATAGTTAGTTACTTTAGGAATATTAGTATAATATAATTCAGGGGCACCTGAAGTACCGGTTCTATTTATTAACTCGATTGGATCTGTAAAATCTTTATAAAACCCTGAAACACTTATTATTTGACCTTCACCAGGAAAATACTCATAACGCAAATCTAAATTTGTAATAACGGCTCGTTTTAATTTTGGACTTCCGGAAATAATATTGTCCAACATGAAATTATAAAAACTAAATGGTGCAAGTTCTCTAAACTCAGGTCTTGATACTGTTTTATAGATACTTGCTCGTATATTCATCTTTTTGTTAATAGAATAGATGAAGTTAACTGATGGCAATAAATCAATAACAGTTGAATCAATTTTTTTAGCCGCATTAGATCCAAACTCGATGTAATTAAAAACTTGATTATAGGACTCTAGCCTTACTCCACCAACTAGGCGAATTTTTTCACCTATTTTGGAATCTAAGCTCACGAAACCAGCATTCAAAAAAGCTGATGCCTGGTAACTATCATCAACATTCGTTGCCTCATCTAACTTAAACCCTCCTAAACCATTAGACATTAATCCAAGGTGCTCAGCAGAAAATAGTTCGTCAGATGGAGCGAGAAGCAATTGGCCATCGAAACTACTACCAGATGGTGAGTATTTAGAAAAGCCCAAATTGCGAGCGGTAAATTCGCGTGATCTATATTGATGAAAACCACCTACTTTTAATTCATTTTTAAGTATAGAAACTTCAAAAGGTAGTGCGATGTCATATTTTAAACTGTAAACACTTTCATCCGAGCTCGACCAAAACATGTTTCCTGCTGCACTTGGAAGCGTTCCATCATTTTGTATGAGTGCAATAAATTGCTCCGTAGTATCATTAACATCCATTGCATTTTTACGGTAGACAATTCTTCTTTGACAAGGGATTTCTCGAGCAACTTTGCTGTAACCACCGTTCCAATTCACCTTAAATTTATCAAATGAGTGCTTCCCAATGAGTTGGCTAGTGTATAAATTGTTTTGATTGTATAAAAAATTAGTTGATTTCTCATATTGATGAGGGTCATTATCCATTTCACGTATGCCATTTCTGATGCTAATTTTGTCTTCGGAGTTTACAGAATATATATTTTTAAATTGAATATTACTTTTTGAACCAAGTACAAATTTAACATTAAACATCGCAGAGTTTAATACGGATCTTGCAAACACTGAATCGACTAATTCCATCCGTTGAATTATGTTCGCTGGGTTAATTACAGCATTGTTACCTGAAGGATCGGTATCGCCCTCAAATTCACGGCGAATATTGGTACTGTAGGAGGAAGTATTTGAGTAGGAATAAGCAAAAGAAAACCCAACTGACCTTACACTATCTTTTAATTTATAATTTCTTCCAAGGGCGTATTGAATGGATGTATTTGGCAATGCTAACATCGAAGTGGGTGTCCAACTCCACTCCATATTTTGCGCTAATCTTCCTTTATCTGCAATGCTAAGGGATGCAAACTCTTGTGTCGATGGCAATCCGTCTGGGAGGCTTCTGTCTGCTGCCCCAAGGCCAAGAAAATCAATTTTAGAATCCTTAGAAACCATAAACTTTTGAAAAGTAGAAAGCGTATTGTATCCCAAGCTTAATTGTATAGATTGATAATTTGTTTCTTTAGGTTCTACGGTATTAATATCAAGAACTCCGCCTGCGAATTCTCCAGGAAGGTCGGGAGTAGCAGTTTTCATAATTAACAAATTATCCAACATATTTGATGGGAAAATGTCAAATGAGAAAGCTTTTTTATCACTTTCAGTACTCGGTAGTGGCGCTCCATTTAGTAAAGCAAAGTTATATCGGTCACTAAGTCCTCTTATTACTAAAAATTTATTGTCTTGAACACTTGCACCAGAAATACGCTTTAAGATATCAGCTGCTTTTGAATCCGGTGTCTTCTTAAATGTTTCAGCGTTAATTCCATCTACAACAGAGGCAGAATTCTTTTGCATTCGCACCAATTCTGTAGTTGATTCTTTATTGATTTTTGCATACACAGTTACAGGACCAATTTCTAAAATAACCTTTTCCATTTTTATGTCAAGGACCCTAGCTTCTTTTGCTTTTACAATGATATCTGACAACACCATGGTGTTGTATGTTTGATTACGTATTTCTAAGGTGTACTTTCCTGCTGGTAAATCGGTAATTACATAGTTTCCGTCTGCATCTACCACACATCCTTTGGACATTCCTTGAACCATGACTTTCGCTCCAAAGAGCGCTTCATTGGTTTTTGCATCGGTTATTTTACCGGAAATTGATGAAAGGTCTGGGTTTGAATTTGCATTAGCTACTAAGATAGTAAATAGGGAAATAATGATAGAAGTAATTATTCGCACGATGAAAGTTTTAGTTCATCTGCAAAATAACGTCCTTAAGGTAATTCAAGCGTTAACTCAAGGTTAAATTAATGTTAAGTTAGTTAAATTAATAACATTACCCTGTATTCGTGCTTTTAGTCAAACATAATTTTCATCTCAACCCGTCTATTTTTCTGACGCCCTTCTACCGTATTATTGTCACCAATCGGCATCGTTTCTCCAAAATACAGGACGTTTAGTCTTGTAAAATCTATTCCTTGTCCAACAAGGAATTCACGAATTGCTTCTGCCCGTTTCTTCGATAAGATTAGATTCGCTTGTTCATCTCCCACATTATCCGTATGTCCAGTTATTTCAAGTTTCCAAGTAGGTTTTTTTGTTAGTACACCTGCTAATTCTATCAAAGACGGTTTGGAAATATCTAAAATAATTCCTTTTCCAAATTCAAATTCTAAGGCATCAAAGGCTGTTTTCAAAATTTCCTCCACTTCGACTTCTATTACAGGACATCCTTTGTTAGACTTAGGTCCAGGTGTATTAGGACAATCATCGTCTTTATCTAACAAACCATCTCCATCCGAATCTTTATATGGACAACCTTTATTTTCTTTTGGGCCAGCTAACAGAGGACAATCATCATCTTTATCAAGCAAGCCATCTGCATCCGTATCTGGCCATGGACAGCCATTGTTTTCCTTAGGGCCATAAATCAATGGGCAGTCGTCTAAATAGTCAAAAATACCATCTTTGTCTGTATCAGGGCAGCCATTGTTTTCACGTGGACCAAAGTTATCAGGACATAAATCATCCGCATCAGTGATGCTGTCTTTGTCACGATCCGGGCATCCTTGTAAATATAGAACTCCTGCAATAGTTGGGCAGCTATCCTTTTTATCAATGATTTTATCTCCGTCTGTATCTGGGCAGCCATTAAATTCAATCGGTCCGGCAACATCTGGACAAGAATCATTTTTATCCATTATTTTATCACCGTCTTTGTCTGGACAACCTTTAAACTCTGGTATACCAGCAACTGTTGGACAATCATCTTTACTGTCTTGAATTCCATCACCATCTGTATCGGGACATCCTCTAAATGACCATACACCTGGGATGTCGCGACACTCATCTTTTTTGTTAGAGACCTTATCTAAATCGTCATCTTTCACTTTTGCATACAGAATAGGTAGACGTAAACCCGCATAAAATTCTGCTCCACTTACCTTTCCTTTTGCTAGTAATACTCTAAAGTCAGTAATACCTATGGTTAGGGGGCCAAGTCTAGTGGCAATTCCAGCTTTAAATCCGCTGTAAGTATTAATAGAGATGGGTAAATACAAACCAAATCCTGCGACATCGAAGCTCGGTGTTATGGAAAATTGATTTGGAATTCTAACTTTCGTATCTTTCCTATTGGCTCTTAAATTTATCATGCTACTTGCGTTCACGTAAAATCCTTTCCAAATATGGTAATCTACTTGAAAACTCAAGGCGGCAGGTGTTTTCATCCAAAAAGTACTTGAGGTATCCTGCGCTGCGGTCCAGCTATCATCGTTCGGTTGCTGAATTAAGCTATCAATCACTTGATCAAAACCCTCCAAACTGGAAGCGGACTCAAAAGTTGTTAAATCAAATAAATTCGTAGAATTAACACTAAAGTTCCTACTCAAACCACCTTTTTGGAATTTCATTCCACCTATATCAAGAATAGAAGCACCAACGCGGAGTTTATATTTATTTTTGTTTCGCATCCAAAGATCAGTTTCACCATCCATATCATATTTATAATCTTTATAATTCTCTCTCCATTCGTATACTGCTCCTAAATCTAGTCCCATACCAAAAGAAGAAGATTTTTTAAGAAACTCCTGCCAGTTTGTACCATCAATCTGAGTATTTGGGTCTGTAATTTCATCTAAGTTATTTGAGTAACCATAATTAAAGTCTGCTTGTAAACTATAAGATGTATCCGTGTTTTTTATGTTGTATTTAAAATTACTAGTGTAGAAATAAGCTGCGGTAAGTCCCGCTAAATATTTAAGACTTCCACCAACTTTGAGGAAATGTTCACCTTTGTCAAGAGCAACTTGGCTGTAGTTGAAGCCATATTCAGACCATGCCAAATGGCTTATATTTAATAAGGACTCATTAAATTTCTGGTTCCAAAGAGATGGATAATCGAGGCCATTCTCTGCTAATACCGCAAGCTTTGGATCCATGTTATCAATGTTTGTTACAGTTCTGCCCCGCACAAAAAACCCAAGTGCTATTTTGGGAGATATATGAAAAGCAAAATTTAGCAGATCAACTTGAACATTATTATAAAAACCAAGCGTTTTTTTGGAATTTTCATCAAACCGGCGACCTATAAATCGATCCATAAAAGTAGAATCTGGATTGGGCCAGATATTACTTTGAACACTATCAAATGATTTTGCCCACCAGAACCCACCGTTTCCTTGAGCATCACGCATGGCGTCAGCATCAAAATAACCAAAGTTCTGATACGTGTTGAAATTCATACTCGCAATGTTCATGTCAAAAGCAAAGCGTCCATCAACAAAACTCGCAGGTTGAATCTGGGTGCCCATCACGCCAATATAATTGCTATTATGCACTCCTAAATAAGCTTGGCCTGTCACATAAATCGATGAGGTAATTAGAAGTAGGGTAATTAGTTTTTTCATAGTTAGTATTTTGTGTATTGAATTAAGACATTTCCTAGTAGCGTCGTTATCGACTGTCCAAAAGTTCCGAATGAAGTGGTCTGTGCAGCTCCATCAGCATGTCTTACTACCTGGTCCAAGGAAACGCCATTCATGCTATAAAGGTAAACATTATTTTCTAGATTGTCAAAAACTGTAAGGATGATGGCGTCGTTTATATTGGCGATATGAATAGAAGATAGTTCCCTCACAGGGAATGTTTTAGTCCATATTTGGGACCCATCATTTTTTATTAATGCACATTGATTTAGTTTTGTAAACAGCATGTAGGGCACGTTTTGAAATACAAAATGGGCAGACATTTTCCATGAATTGTCAAGGTTTAATTTTGTTTTTATTCCCTTATTATCTAGAATCATATACGTTTGATTTTCTAGAAAAATACAAGCTCCACTCTCGGCCATCTTTTTTTCGGTAGCATTTTCAGGAAATATTGTTTTTCGTATTAGTTTTTTGCTGCCTAAATCAACTAGTTGCAATTGCCCAGCGCTAAGAATGGCACAAATGGCTTTCTTGCCATCATAGTAAACCGATACATCTTGGATGTCTTCTGTTATGGCTTGGCTGAAAGTCACTTTGCCTTGTTCATTAAATCCTTGAACGGTTCTTTTTGAAGCGCATAAAAGTTGAAATTTATCATTTAAAACATACCGAATTGGATCCGCGTTGAAGGTCCCAGGGATACTTTGAGTAACACGCCCAACTTTATCAATTACTTCTATTTTATCGGTAAATCGTAATGCAATTGATTCTCGTTCATTTTGTGAGAATGATAATAAAATGGGATTAGAAATTAATGGCTTAGGTGTTTTTCTAGACCATATTTTTGTACCGTTTTTATACCCATGTAATTCTTGATTTTCACTAAAAACAATCGCATTTCCTCTCCCCGCTAATGCACAAAAAGCGGTAATTCTACTTCCTGGATTCATGGAGAAATAATCGTTTGTTTCCGCTTCGTTAATTTCTGATTGATTGTTTAAAAAATAGACACTTGTATTTATTGTTTTGCCATTGATTCTACTTATACTTTGTTGCGTCGTTTTATTTACAATACGTTCTGAAACAATTAGGGGAAGGTAATTTACCAAAGAGAATAATTGCTTATTGTCACTAGAAAGTGTGTGGTTCATTTCGATTTCTGTCAATACTTTGTCAATCGCCTCTTTATTAAGGGAGAGATAAGCAAAGCCATTTGATTCTGTAATATAGAAACCAAGGTCTTTATATGATTCCGGGCCACTTTTAATTGGCACCCCAACAAAGAAACTACTAGCTAAATTTTCTTCTTCTTTGTTTAATGCTTCATTTAGATTTTGAATAGGGCTTTGTCCTTCTTTGACATCAAAGACGATTACTTTTTGATCGTCAATAATTAACTCCACGAGTCCATTTTCTATCCAATTATTGAATAAGCTTTTATTGAAAATAGGGTCTACTTCTTTTAAATAATTTTTCTCGTAAAAGGTGTAAGAAGAAAAATTAGATGGGATATTTTCTGAGAAGACCGACCTGTCATCGACTAAATTTGCCCTAGTTGCTTTGCTAGGTTGTGTTTCATAAATTACTTTGCAGTCATCCTTTAAATAGATGTCCTGCATAAGTATTTTCTTTTCTATAAATTTTATGGTCGAATAACTGGCTTGTTTGTCTACTATGAACGGGGACTTTCTAAGCAAGTCAATCTTATAATCTTTGGGATAAATCATTAATTGTTTCCCCTCGTATTGACCAATGTAAGGCCCGTATTCGAAGGAATTTAGCCCAGTTAATTGAAATTTCCGGTGCCCTTTATCTAATAAGCGATTTACGCCTGACTTCGTCCACTTTTGATTTATTTCAATTACCAGTAATGGCCTTTCTTTACTTATAAAAACGCTGTAATCATTGTCTAAATTACGGGTGATTTCGTAAAATAAGTCTTTGTTACTTCCTAGCGTATTGAATCCAACCGTCTCCCAATTAAACTCATTTATATGGTGAATAACTAAAACCAATGAATCCTGTTTGCCAAAGTAACAAAGGAAATTACTTTCTTTTTTCTTTTGTAGGATTTCACTTACAACAAAAACAATCCAACAAAGACAAATAAAAACAATAAGGGGTCCAATAATTTTCTTGACCATGATTATATTTTGACGTAAAAGTATTCCGCTTTAATACACTAAAAATGCTTGTTTGTAAATTAAATGAACAAAGTAATGTTCAATCTCTTTAGGACTAAACTTACTTATCGGGGTAATAATTGAAACGTCTTTCTGTGGTGGATTGAAATTCCATTTAAGCGTATGGCTTCCCGGTGTTCTTTCGTTGGGTAGCCTTTGTTTTTATTCCACTTGTATGCTGGATTTTCTAAGTGAAGAGATTCCATAATTTCATCTCGATAGGTTTTTGCTAAAATGGAGGCTGCAGCGATTGACTGAAACTTGGTGTCTCCCTTGATGATGGTTGTATATTTTATTGCCTTGTAGGTAGAGAACATGTTTCCATCAATTAGGATGTGTTGGGGAGTAATGGCAAGTTTATCCAAGGCTATTTTCATGGCTTCAATACTCGCATTTAAGATGTTTATTTTGTCAATTTGTTCAGGAGGAACAATGCCCACAGCAAATGCCAAAGCACTTTTTTCGATCTCAATTCGTAATTCATCCCTTCTTTTTTTGGTGAGTAGTTTGGAGTCGTTAAGACCAACGATTGGGTGTTTTAATATTACGGCTGCAGCTACAACTGGACCAGCAAGACACCCTCTTCCCGCCTCATCACATCCGGCCTCTATGCAGTTGGCGGTGTGAAATAATAAGAGGTCGATTACTTTATTTTTCATTTTGACAGCCTGATCTTTCCTTTATTTATTAAAGGCGTAGGTCTTTTTTGGTGTAATACAAAAGTCTAATGCTATATCCTGTTCATGCACATCTGTAATTTGCTCAACGGGTTCATAATCACAAAGGCCAATTTTTAATGTAGAAGGATTACATTCTTCAAGAAGCCGGTCGTAAAACCCCTTACCATAACCTACACGGTGCCCTAGACGATCAAAAATAAGAAGCGGAACAATAACAAGGTCAATTTGATTAGTATTAACAACTTCTCCAAAGTTTGGCTCAGGAATTCCATATTCATTTACTTCAAGCTGCTCAGTTCCTTCATATATATAATGAGTTAGTTTCCCCGTTTGAAAATTTGCTCTAGGTATAACGGGAATACCTCCTTGATTTTGAATACATGAGATTACTAGCTGGGTGTCTATCTCATTTTTATGCGCGATCGTTATGTAGACGGAAATATATTTTTGGAACAGGTCAAATTTAGACAGTTCTAGCATGATTTTTTCAATAAATGATTTTCTTATAGAACCATCGAGTTCCATCCGTTTCTCGGAATAAGCTGATCTAAGTTGTTTTTTATTCATTGTTTATTCAAATTTACGAATTAAAGACAATTACTTTGTAATTTATTATTGTGTTTTATTTTATACTTTTTTGTTTTAAATTAACCTATAGTAATGAGTAAATTTCTCACTGTTCTTTCGCTGGTTTTTCTTTATAATTCCTTTTGGTCTCAAGCTATTCCAGACACGATTTTTGAACAGCAAGAGTTGGATTATACCTTTACTGGTACTAGGGTCATTAATGGCCATTCTGTTGACATGTTGCCAAAAGGCACAATGGAATTTAGAATTGAACATAAATTTGGTGATATAGCGGGAACCAATGGAGGGGTTCAAAGTATGTTTGGATTTGATAATTTATCAGATATGCGTATTGCCTTGGAATACGGCGTGACCGATAAATTGATGCTTGGATTTGGCCGATGTAAGGGAGCGGGAAGGCCCTATAGATCATTGTTAGATGGCCATGTGAAATATAATATTTTAAAACAAAAAAAAGGAAAGTCATTCGTGTCGATGAGTCTAATTGGAACGGCCGGATTTACCTATATGACAGCGAGTAATGATCAAAGTTTAGTAAGTAATTTTCCAAAGTTTTCTCACCGTTTCTCCTATGTTTCGCAACTTAATGTAGCAAGGCGCTTTAATGATCGTTTAAGTCTTTGCATTATGCCGACATATGTTCACCGCAATTATGTTGCTGCAGATGATCAAAATGAATTGTTTGCAGTAGGGTCGGGTATTCGTTTTCGAATAAGTTCAAGATTTGCTATTATAGGGGAGTATTACCATGCCTTTGCGTCCCCCAACATGCGCACTAATTCCAAAAGCAGTCTCGGGATTGCATTAGAATGGTTTACGTTCGGTCACAATTTTACCATCAATATAACCAATTCATCGGGAATAGGTGAACTTCAATTTATTCCTTATACAACAGAAAAGTGGTCGCTGGGCCAATTTAGGTTAGGTTTTTGCATAGGCAGGAAATTCACAAAAGAATAAATAAAAACGTAAGAAATGAAAAACAGATTATCAACCCTTCTATTTGCTGTGCTAATGATAGTTTCAGCAGCATTCACCTTTTTGCCGGTGGATCATTATGTAGTTAGCGCTGGTTACACAATGGATTTTAAATCAAGCGATCCTTCCGGTTCTTTTTCAAAAATGGGAGGAGACATTTATTTTAATGATGAAGACCTAGTAAACAGTAAGTTTAACTTATATATTGATGTAACTTCAATCAATACAGGAAACGGAATGCAAAATAAAAAGGCTCAAACATCAGAGTGGTTCAATGCCCCTTCGTTTCCACAAATCAAATTTACATCAAGCAAAATTGCTAAAAATGGAAACGGTTATTTAATTACCGGAGATTTAACTATGAAGGGAACAACAAAACAATATACAATCCCGGCCACTAAAACAATCACAGGAAATAAAATAGCATTCAGTGGAACTTTTAATGTAGATCGATTGGCATTTAAAGTGGGTAAAAAAAGCGCTGTTGTTCCGGATAAAATGAAGGTAGTATATTTCATTCCAGCATTAAAAAAATAATGCGAATTAAACCGATTGTCTTCGCGTTATTTATAGCCTTTTTGTCAAACTTACTTGGACTTGCTTATTTTTTTTCCTTTAACCATTTTTTATTTGATTTTTCTTCGGTATTGCCTAGTTGGAAATTAATTTCTACTTATTGCTTTATTTCTTTCTTAGCCACATTTTTATTTGTACAATATGTGAGAGTAACTCGTGCAAGGAATCTATGGGTGTATAATTTATCACTTAGTTTAATTTCCTTTTTTTCTATTTGTATCCCTATTCTAGCACAAGTTACTCATGCTGACGCTGAATTTTTTCCGGTTTTCGCAATACCATTTCATTTTATCTTTCCATTATTTTGGCTGACTTTTTACCCTTTAATTTCTCCTAATGAAAAAAATTAATCATATCGCAACAATTCTTATTATAGTAGGAGGAGCTATTTGCTTCTTTTCTTGCTCTAAAGAAAAAGTGCCTGCGACTATAATGGATCCAAATTGTATCGATACAGTTTCTTTTAATGCAACAGTACTTCCAATTATTCAACAAAATTGTGTTTCATGCCATAATGTTGGAAACTCAACAGGATATACTTTTTCAAATCACACCAATATTTCGAACCAATCTTCAGCAATATTAGGGGCGATCCAGGGGCAAGGGTTTTTACAGATGCCTCAGGTAGGTCCAGCACTTCCGGATTCAACAATACAATTTATAAAATGTTGGGTGAGTCAAGGCAAGTTGAATAATTAATTCCATGAAAAATTATATATTTGTCCGATAAAAATTAAATTTATTCCAATTATATTATAAAAAAGCAAGCCATGAAAAAATCATTTTTTTTACCAAGTTTATTTATCGCCAGCAGTTTATTGTTACTTGCTTTTCATCAAGGAGCGGCAATAAATAATTCATATCACAAATCGCCAAATCAATCCAATGGACCTGCGGGAGGAAAGACAGGTGCACCAGGAGAGCAGAATTGCACTAGTTGTCATTCTGGATCGGCCCTTGATGGAGCTACAGAAAACAACTTCGTTCTTTTGGATGTTAATAACATGCCTGTTTTGTCATATGTCGCTGGTGCAACATACACCGTTAATTTAGCCTTGACGTCTAATCCTGCTAAAAAAGGATTTCAATCTACTGTACTTACTTCATCAAATGTAATGGCAGGGACATTTACCGCGGCCTTAACCACTCAAATTGTTAATGCTACAATTTCTGGTGCACAACGTAACTATGCTGAACACAAAGCAACAAGTAATTCTAGCGCTACTCCATTGTGGTCTTGGACATGGACTGCTCCAGCTACGAATGTCGGAAACGTCACATTTTATGTAGCAGCCAATAAAACTAACAACAATAATAACACCAATGGTGATCAAATCTATCTTTCTCAGCATGTAATCAATGCCCCTTCATCAGGTGCGGGATTAACTGAAAACGAAAATGTTTCAGCATTCAATCTCTTTTACGCAGCGGATACTCAGTTGGCAACTATCACATTTGAATCATTACAACAAGGTTCAATTGACCTTAAGCTAGTTGATATGAATGGAAAGACATGGAGCATTAAGCAAAATGAGCAAGTTATAATTGGTAAAAATAAAATTACAGCTGATTTGTCAGGTTCTTATCCAAAAGGCACCTATATTGTACAAGCTATCATTAATGGCAAACCATTCACGAAAAACATTATTATAAACTAAATTTAGTTAAAATTCTTATCTTATGGGGTCTTGCAACGAACACTTAAAAAGACTTAGAATTTTAATAGCAGTATTATTATTTTCTTCGTGTGCAGATCGGTTTAACCCCCGAAAAGAAATAATTACTACCTGTAAGCCAGGGACAGAGCTTGTCCGAAAAGTTCTTTTTATTGGCTTGGATGGTGTGAGAACTGACGCGCTTCAGTTGGCTAATACACCGGCTATTGATAGTCTAATCCAGCATAGTTTTGTTTCTTGGAATACCGATCGCGGCCCTCATACGGTGAGCGTGCCTGGTTGGTCTACGATCCTTCATGGCGTTTGGCCAGAAAAGCACGGCTTAACCGAGAACTCCTTTAAAAACAATCAATATGGTAATTACCCGGATTTATTTAAAAGAGCTAAATGCATAAAGCCAGATTTGAGTGTTGCTAGTTTGAGCAATTGGGATGATTTTTTAAAAATAACAAGTAGTGAGGATTTTGCACAGCGCTATGATACTGATTTGTCTTTATTTATAGCTAGTAAAGATAAGTTGTTGTCTTGTTGCCCTGATATCATGCTACTTCATTTTGATGACCCAGATCATACCGGACATACTTTTGGCTTTTCCCCAAATTGCACAGAATATATTAAGGCGATTGAGACAATGGATGAGTACATTTTAGGGCTTATGGAAATAATTCATAATCGTGAATTGAACTTCGGAGAAGAGTGGATGATAGTAATTACTACAGATCATGGGGGAGAAGGAACGGGGCATGGTGGGCAAGATGATTTAGTTCAAACGCGTAAAGTTTGGTCAATTGTTCGAGTCCCCTTCCTAGCAAACCCTATTCAACAAGTCCAGGCAAATAGCGTCGATTTATTACCAACTATGCTTTATTGGCTTGGAATTGACATAGGGAATTTTCCAGATTTAGATGGAGTAAAATTCTTTTGATCCGAATATAAATTCCTTTCATGCCTCTTAAATTATTGCCATTCTCAAATTATTCATCGCATCACTCATAAAAATCCCTGTTCTATAATGTGCTGAATTTTTGATGGTTAGAATGGACTAATCCAAAAAGTTATAAATATGATAATCAAATGTTGAAACCTATTCAAGTATAATAAGTATGAACACCCGGTTTATTTTCTTTATTTTTTCAATAAATGGTAGTTAGAATAAAAAAAGTAATTATCTTTGCACCCCGCAATTGAGGAAAGCGTTTCTTATGTGGATATAATTAAGAGTTAAATAAAGGGTTTAATCTCCTTGGTGAATAGATGGGGATGAGTCCTTTTTATTTTGCAAAAGAAGTTCATTGAAATATTGAGGAATAAGGAAACAGCGATTAAGAAAAGAACAACATCTCTAAGTCTCAGAAAAATTCAAAGTTATTATACAACGGAGAGTTTGATCCTGGCTCAGGATGAACGCTAGCGGCAGGCCTAACACATGCAAGTCGAGGGGCAGCATAATTAGTCGTAAGATTAATGGTGGCGACCGGCGCACGGGTGCGTAACGCGTATGCAACCTACCTTTTACTGGGGTATAGCCCGAAGAAATTCGGATTAATCCCCCATAGCACTGAGCATTCGCATGAATAATCAGTTAAAGTTTCGGCGGTAAAAGATGGGCATGCGTCCTATTAGCTAGATGGTAAGGTAACGGCTTACCATGGCTACGATAGGTAGGGGGCCTGAGAGGGTGGTCCCCCACACTGGTACTGAGACACGGACCAGACTCCTACGGGAGG
>CAMCQW010000018.1 GCA_945877045.1 Chryseobacterium gleum | reverse complement strand
TTCACGAACTCCATTATAGATATGTTTTAGTAAAATAGGGTAGAGGGTATGACTAATTAAGGATGATTTACCGCTACCAGAAACACCCGTAATACAAGTGAATGTACCCAAAGGCAAGCTCAAGGTTACATTTTTTAAGTTGTGACCAGTTGTCTTTCTGAGAATTATTTTTTTACCATTTCCAGCGCGTCGCTTCAGCGGAATGTCAATTTTTTTTTCTCCGTTCAGATACGATGAGGTAAGACTATTGCATTTTAACATTCCGGCATAATTTCCAGCATACATTATTTCTCCACCGTTAATGCCTGCTTCGGGACCAATATCTACGACGAAATCTGCTTCTTCCATCATTTCTTTATCATGTTCTACTACTAAAACACTATTTCCGGCATCTCGTAATCTTTTTAGAGAGGATATTAACTTCGCATTATCTCTTTGGTGCAATCCGATAGAAGGTTCATCCAAAATATAGAGTACATTGATTAATTCAGATCCAATTTGAGTTGCTAATCGTATTCGTTGGGCCTCTCCTCCTGATAAACCTTTAGAGGAACGATTCAAGGTAAGGTATTCAAGTCCTACCTCTAAAATGAATTGTAAACGAGCGCGTATTTCTTTGACTATTTCATGCGCAATGATGTTTTGTTCATTTGATAAATAGGTTTCAATATTTTCTAGCCAAAGGGCCAGTTCTTTTAAATCCATCGATCCTATTTGCCCGATGTGTAAGTCACCAATTTTAAATTGTAGGGCTTCTTTTCTTAAACGAAAACCTTTACAGGAGTCGCAAGGTTTCTTGTACATGAATGTATTTGCCCAACGTTGAATTCCTGCGGTACTTTCCTCTGAATGCCTGGATAAAAAGTTAATGATGCCTTCAAATCGAAGATTAGAATCTTCACTTAGGAGTTCCATGTCTTCATTCCCATAGAAAATTAATTTTAGTAATTCCTCGTCAAAGTCAGCGAGTGGAGTGGAAAGTGTAAGCCCATTTGTAATGACAAGCTGCTCGATTTTATCGTAGATCCAGCTTTTTTTATATTCTCCTAATGGCGCTAGTCCTCCTTTTCGAATTGATTTTGAAGGATCCGGGATTATCTTTTCCATAGAAGCTGCGCTAACTTCTCCTAAACCGCTGCAGGTTTGGCATGCGCCATAATGGGAATTAAATGAGAATAAATTTGGCTCCGGTTCGGGGTAACTAATCCCACTTGTTGGACACATCAACGAGCGACTAAAAAACTTACTTTTATTCGTTTCTAAGTCTAGCACCACCATGCTTGCATCTCCGTGTTTCATAGCGACTTGTACGGCATCTTTTAGTCGCTGCCTGTCTTTTTCATTCACAATTAATCGATCAACAACCAATTCAACATCGTGAATTTTATAGCGATCCAGCCGCATACCTTTCACAATATCTTGTACTAGTCCATTCACCCTCACTTTCGTAAAACCAATTCTAAGTATTTGTTCGAATAATTCCCTGTAGTGGCCTTTTCTCCCTCTCACCTTTGGTGCTAAAAGTGCAATTTTCTTCCCGTTGAAGACTTTTAGGATGATGTCTGCAATTTCGTCATCAGAATATTTGACCATTTTTTCGCCGCTGGAAAAGGAGTAAGCCGTGGAGGCCCTGGCAAATAAAAGTCGAAAGAAATCGTAGAGTTCAGTGATTGTACCTACGGTAGATCTTGGTGACCGGGATACTGTTTTTTGTTCTATGGCTATAACGGGGCTAAGCCCATCAATTTTTTCAACATCCGGGCGTTCAAGTCCACCGATAAATTGACGGACATAAGAAGAGAATGTTTCGATATAGCGACGTTGGCCTTCAGCAAATATCGTATCAAAGGCGAGTGATGATTTTCCGCTACCACTTAAACCTGTAAAAACTACTAGTTTATTCCTTGGAATATGTAGATCTATGTTTTTAAGATTATGTTCTTTTGCACCATAAATAGAAATAAAATCGTCTTCTTCTTCGTTCGTTTTCATTGTTTATATTCGACGTAATTTTTTAATTTATAGGGTGGTTTTGGAAGGGTGATGACATAGTTTATTGGTTTTATTGTAAGGGAATTAGTCAGCAACCATGGATTTAATTTTCTGATAATTTTTAAATTCACGTTGTTGTTCTTTGCCCACCATGCCAAATCAGGTATTGGTGTGTTAATCGTGATTGTTTTTGTGTTTCTTATTGGATATAAATCAAAGGGTTTAATATTGAAACCATAAGCTTTTGGATTTTCTAGGATTAACTTCATGGCCATGATTCTAAAAACATAGCGACCGGTTTCATTGTTCATTTCAGTGTCAAAATAATTATTGGTGTATTGTGATTTCATATCTGAACGAACGCCTCCCATTCCTCTATTGTAAGAAGCGGCTGCTAATATCCAGTTCTTGAATTCAGCGTGCGACTTTTTTAAATAGGCACAAGCGGCAAGTGTGCTTTTTTGAACATTCAACCGCTCATCTATTTCTGTATTTATAAGTAAATTATATTCTTTGGCTGTTTCTGGCATAAATTGCCAAAATCCTCTCGCTCCTGCAGGACTGATGGCTTGTGTTAAATTACTTTCAATAACACATAGGTATTTAAAATCACTGGGAATTTGTTGTTCTTTTAAGAGTTGATCAATTTCTGGAAAATGCCTATTGGCTCTTTTTATTATCAAGGTGGTAGAACTATGAAGGTATGCATTTACAATTAACTCGTTGTCTAAACGCTCTCTAATATCTTCATCTCTTAGGTCAATTGTTTCTCCAAAAAGTTCCATTTTTGAAGGAATAGGAGGGAGCTGGTTGTATTCTATAGTTGAATAATGAGTGGTATTCTTTTCTTTTTCCTCTTTACAGCTTACTGAAACAAAAATTAAAAGAAGTAGGCACCAATTTTTCATGTTATAAGATTTCTGCTTAATTCGAGCTTTTATTGTTTGTATTTTATAGTATTCCGGTAAAGGAAATAAAAGATAAAGATAAACCAGATCGAACAAAGGATAGCTACCCAAAATATTTTTGTTGAATAAGATGAAAGCAACAAAATTGTTAGTATACTTGAGATGCAACTAATCAATAGAAAGATTAGAAAAACTTTTTTTTCAGAGTTTCCGGCATACACTAAATGATGGGATGTGTGATCTTTTCCACCAATTAATGGAGATTTTTTGTTTCTTATGCGATTCAATACTACAGTAAATGTGTCAATACAAGGTGCAGTGAAACAAATCATTACGGCTAATGTTATGTACCAAAAATTTAGGTCTTGTATTGAATTACTAATCCCCCAAAGAAATTTAATTGAAAAGAAGGCGGATATCAAACCTAAGAACTGACTTCCCGAGTCACCCATAAACATTTTTGCTGGTGGTACATTAAAGAATAAGAAGCCTAGTAGCGCACCGATCAGTGCGATCAAAATTAAATTCAATGCTCCGTGGTTATCGATTTTAAAGACAAGATTAGCCACCAGGCATGATGTTAAAATAAAGAGACAAACGATACTCGTTATTCCATCCATATTATCAAGCATATTTAATGAGTTCATAATAATTACTACCCAAAGGGTCGTAATTATTATGTTAATCGATAATACATCTGTAATTTGAATGTGTGTCCCACCAAAAGAAATTAAGAGCCCACAAGCTATTTGCACAAGTAATTTAAGAGTCGGCTGTGTATTATAAGCGTCGTCTGCTAAACCCATTAAAAAGCTTAGCGATGCGGCAATAAATAAATAAACGAATTCTTTTTGGCTAAATAAATTAACTTCCGGCGTAATAATCATGTAAACGATTATCGCTGCAAAAAAACCAATAAAAATACTGATGCCTCCTAAAGAAGGTTTGGAACTATTGCTCCATCTTACTGTAATGTCATTTTTTATTCTAATCCCTAGCGATTCCGAAAAACTTAGTAATAATTGATTTATTATTATGCAACATATTAATCCAAGCAAAAAAAATAAAAGAAAGTGTATTGAATTTTCCATGAATTAAAAAGGACTATTAAAATCAGTGAAAGGAATTCCTTGTGTGTCTTTTGATGACACGATTGGCTGCGTTTCTTTCCAATCTATGGCTAGTTGTGAATCATTCCATAGAATTGTTCTCTCATGGCCGGGAGAATAATTGTTTGTGCATTTATAGGCGAATAGGGTATCGTCTTCGAGCGATAAAAATCCATGCGCAAATCCGGGAGGTATCCAAAATTGAATTTTGTTTATTTCGCTAAGTTCAACGCTAAAATAATGTCCGTAGGTTTTACTGTTTTTTCTAATATCAACAGCTACGTCTAAAGCACGGCCTTTAATTACTTGAACTAATTTTCCTTGCTCAAATGGTGGCAGTTGAAAATGAAGGCCACGTAAAACATTTTTATGTGATTTTGATAGATTGTCTTGAACAAAATTCACATTGGGAAGTTGTGAAGCATATTTTTCATAATTATATGTTTCAAAAAATTCACCTCTTTCGTCCTTGAAAACTTTAGGATTAAATAGCAACAGTCCTTCTATTCCGACGGTTATTTTTTCCATTTATTTTTTATTTTTTTTAACCATTTGTATAGAAAAAAGTCACTTTCATCATCCGAGTAATAGCCAGAATAGGTATAGCCATATTGGTAGCCATATCCGTATATAGATTGTTGGGATTGAACCCCGTTTAATATTACATTCAGGCTTTTTAATTTTTGAACCTTAAATAATTCGTCTACACGTTCAGCAAAAACTCGTTTTGAATAATTAGCTTTAAATACATAAATCGGGATGTCTGCTTGCGCTAAAATATGGATCCCATCTGAAACGATACCAACTGGAGGATTGTCAATTAGAATTACGTCGTATTTTTCTTTTAAACTGGAGAGAATCGTTTGAAAATTTTCACTTTGAATCAATTCGGATGGATTAGGAGGTATTAATCCGGCGGTAATAAAATCTAAATTAGTTATTGATGAATGCTTAATTACTTCTTCAAAGCTTGCTAAACCAGAAATGTAATTACTCATTCCATTTTCATTACTTTCTTTAAAACCATGATGAATTTTTGGCTTACGTAAATCTAAATCGATCACGAGCGTCTTTTTTCCACTTGCTGCAATTAGGCCGGCAAGATTAAGTATTACAAATGTTTTTCCTTCGCCCGATATAGACGATGATACGGCAATTACTTTGGAATCTTTATTAATGAAACTCATATTAGACCGAATATTTCGGATTGATTCTGCCAATCTAGATTTGGAAGATTCATTCACGACAATTTCCGAATACTTTAATTTTTTATTGTAAAACGGAACTGATCCAAGTATGTTTGCTTTTTCAGGAAGTAGTGTTTGAAGGTCTTGAACACTTGTGATATCATTATAACTTAAGTACTTAAATACGATAAATCCGATACCTGTCAATAAGCCAAACAAACAACAAAAGAAGTAGATAAATTTAGACTTTGGATACACCGGGACAATCGGTAAAGTTGCTTCATTTAAGATTCTGTTGGATGAAGAATAACCGGCATTTGATAACTCGTATTCTATTTTCTTTTCTGTAAACAATGAAAAATATCTATTGTTTAATTCTTCCATGTATTTTAAACGATCAAATTCCATTTTCTTTTCTGGTAAACCATAGTATTTTCCTTCAATTTCATTGATTTTTCCTTGTACCATTGCCTTGTCGTTTTTAAGGCGGTCATCGATTATTTTGAGGCTTCTTTTTATAGAGGTTATTCGATTACTTATTCGTTCGTTTATGACTTTATTTTGTTTGTTTTCTTGCGTCACATCCCTCAATAAGTCTTCTTGGGTTTCAAGTAGTTTATTTAAATCTTCAATCTGTCGCAAAATGGTCCCTTCGAAACTTTTTTTACCAACCATTTCTGGGATAAGTCGGTAAATTTCCAAACGATTTGGATCAACACTTATCTTATTATTTACCATTGCTAAGGTTGAAATTTCCTCATTTATTTCCAGCAATCGTTGAGTTAGGTCATTGATGTTATTCGATAATTGGGTTTCAACATTTTCGATATTCGGTAATCGCTCATTTCGTTGAAAATCACTCAGGCTATCTTTTGAATTTTTTAGAATTCGAGAAAGTGAATCTAATTGCTGGTCAATAAAATTAATGGTGAGGTCCGTTTTTGATTGTTTATTTCTTTTGTCAAAGTTTAGGAAGACAGCCATTAAATTTTGAACAACATTTAAGCAAATCTTTGGGTTGTTATGGGAATAGGAGATTTGAATTGTTTTTGCATTGGGATCTAAAGGATTAACTGTCAGACCACTTTTCATCTCATTGAGAAGCGTGTATTGATTGTTAAAGTTGAAATGTATCATGTTATTCTCTATGGCTGATTTTGCCTCAGAAAAATCAGTCGTGCGTAGCACAATTTCAAAATGTTTATTGTTAATTTTTTGATTGAAATCTCCAAAAACATCATACTTCTTACCCTGAAGTTGGTAACTTAATTTCAGTTTATTATTATTTTCTATACTAAGATCTATTCTAGAGCCGCATAATGAGGAATCTTTTAATTCGTAGGCTATAATTGTAAAAGGGGAGAAGCCATAGAGATCATTTGATAGTAATTGGCCTTCCGAAAAAATACTGATGTTTAGATTTAATTTCTTTAGCATTTGACTAAATAGAACATCTGATCGCAATAATTCAACTTCTTTTGATATATCAGTTGATTGTTGAGAAATACCTTGCTCGCCTAATACATCTTTTACTCGATCTTCTTCGACCACTTGAATGGTAGAGGTAGACTCAAAGGTTTGCTTCGTATATCTTAAGTAAATAAAGGATGTAATTAGACCAATGCACAATAAAACCAATGGTTTATACCAATGCCTTTTTATTACATTTTTAAAAATGATAGGGTTAAATTCTTTATTAAGTATTATTGATCCCATTTTTTTAATATCTATTTAGTAATAAGGGCAAAAATGGCTAATGAGCTTGAGAAAATACTCAACCAAGGTGTAACATCTTTTATAATTTCTCTACCAATTCTTTTCTTAGAGTTAATGTAAATGTAGTCATTACTTTGTACTAGCATTTCTCCTTGTTTTAATCCTTCTATGGTAGATAGATCAATTTTATAGACCGCTCTTTTGTTTCCTGTTTTACGCATTACCTTAATAGAATTGGCAAATCCATCTTCTCGGATTCCATTTGCTAATGCGATTACTTCGATTAAAGAGGTGTTCGTATTTTGTAAAATAATTACTTGAGCACTATTTTTACCGGGAAATATTATGACTCGCTGGTTAGTTACTTTTATTTGAACAAAAGGAAGTAAATAGTCTTTTGATAATAATAATTCGAGCTTTTCTTCTAGCGCTCTTGTTGTCATTCCTGCCACTTGAAGTATACCAATAAGAGGTAATTCGACACTTCCGTCTTGTTGCACTAAATAATCTTGTGCAATAGAAGTGTTGTTTGATTGGATTGTATTTGATGGGTTGGTGAGGCCTGAAGAACCAAATATTATTTTTTCTCCATTGTTGGTTGAAAATAAAAAACTAAATCGGTCCCCAGCGCTTATCTTATGCTCATCTAAAGAACCTATGGGAATAGAATCATAAGTAAAATTGCTGTCTTTTGAAATGTGAAACATTTCGTTAGTAGTTATTTGCGCACAAGATGATAGTAGTAATACAACTAATCCAATAAATCCAACTGATTTCATCACTTTATTTAAGGCCATATTTTCATCTCTTTAAGGAGTGATTTGTAGTATTCATCCATGTTTTTTATCAAATTTGGATATTGAAATTTTTCTTGTACGAATGACCAACCATTTTGTGACATTAATTGACGTTTATTTTCATTTTCGATTAATTCCCACAATTTTTCAGCAAATCCATCAATATCATCCTTATCAACAATATATCCGGTCTTGTCCTCTAAAATAATATCTTTAATTCCACCTACATTGGTAGCAATAATGGGAATCCCAGCCGCTTGTGCTTCTATCAAACTCACTGGCGTACCTTCATTTTTTGAAGTTAAACAAATTATATCCATGCCTGCATTAAAGGTAGCAATATCTTTAATCCATGAAGTCATTCTGATGTCCATGCCTTTTTCTTTTAGTGGCTTTATCGATTCTTGGATTGTTAATGATTCTTCGCCGTCTCCAACAATAAAATAGACTACCTTTTTACTCGTCTTTTGATTTACTTTATCAATTATGTCTAAAAACATTTGATGATTCTTTATGGCTACCAATCGTCCTATTATAGCTACTGCAATGTCTGAACCTTCTAATTCGTAACTGTTTCTTGTATGTTCTCGCTTTTCTTTTAGATTTTCGTTAAATGGACTTAAATCAAACCCTAATGGAATTATTTTAATTTTCGAGGGATTACAAATTTTATATTTTAAGGAAAGCTCGTTTTTTTGAATCGCTGAAATAGCAATTATTCCGGTCGTTTTTTTTGAAAGTCTTCGCTCAATTAGCTGGTATAAACTAGTTTTCCACCAACTGAAATAAGAATGAAATATATGTCCATGAAATGTATGTATCACAATTGGAACGCCGCAATCAAATGCCGCTTTTCTTCCTAAGGCACCTGCTTTCGACGCATGTGTGTGAACAATATCTGGTTGGAATGTTCGAATGATTTCCTTTATTTTTTTTAAGGCGCTTTTATCATTCATTAAATTAGGTTCCCGTTGCATTTCTGAAATCAATACAGGACTTATACCATATTTTTCCGCAATGTAAAGTGAATTAGCTTCATTTTCTTCGGGCATTCCACCTATAAGCAGTGTCTCATATTCTTCCGGCATAAAGGCACTTAATAACACGGCATTATATATTGGACCACCAATGTTAAAGCGATTAATAATCCTTAATACTTTGATCTTTCTATTTTTAAACATAAGAATTAGTAAGCATGTATATTTACTAATATGTAAAAATTAGATAGTCTTATTCATTTTAAATATCCAATTTTACATTAAAATAAAGCGATGCAAAGGTACATTTTATTCCTGTTTCTGTTTTTGATTTTTGTTACCCATGCTCAAAAAGCTCAGAATGCCATTAATAGCTTCGCTAAAGATCCTGTTTTAAAGTCAGGAAGCCTATCTTTTTTAGCTATTGATTTGGATTCAGGTACTACGGTTGCTTCCTATTCGCAGAACAATGCCTTAATAAGCGCATCTTTGACGAAGTTGTTTTCTACCACCACCGCTTTTGAAGTCTTGGGTGAAAATTATTCCCCGAAAACTAGGATTTATGCAGATGGACCTATTGATGATAAAGGAATATTGCATGGTAATTTATGGATCAGAGGTGCGGGAGATGTTTCCTTAGGTAGTAAGTATTTTAACGCTGCTGGGCATGAATTTGATTTTTTAATTCAATGGACGGATACCTTAATTTCATTGGGAATAAAAGGCATCGATGGTTCAATAATCGCTGACGGATCAGAGTTTGGCTATAATGGTGCACCAAAAGGATGGTCATCGAATGATCTAGGAAATTATTATGGTGCTCCGCATGCTGGCATATGTTTATATGATAATACAATAAAACTAATTTTTAATTCGGGAAAAATAGGGAGTAAAGCAAAACTGACAAGTGTATATCCCAAAGTGGATAATTTAGTCATGAATTGTAATGTAGTTGCTGGTTCATCAAAAGGCGATGATTGTAATGTCTTTGGTTCTCCATTTTCATTAAATAGAAAAGCTACAGGGGAAATACCCGCTAATAGAAAAGGCTTTGAAGTGAAAGGAAGTATGCCTGATCCTGAATGTCAATTGGCAAAGGAATGGCTAAGTATTTTAATGCAAAAGGGAATTCTTGTTTCGAAGGGGGCGAAGTCCTATCGCTTATTATCACCAAAATTAGTTAATAATTATTCCGATAATTTCAAATTACTATTTTCTCATGCTGGTAAAAATGTGAAAGAAATTGCTCACTGGACAAATCTTAAGAGTGTTAATCTCTTTGCTGAAGGATTATTGGATTACCTTGGTTATGCAAAAAAAGGCGATGGATCTACTATTACAAGTATTGGCGAATTAAAAAAATATTGGGCAGGTAAACTTTCATTGGAAACGATGATTATTAATGATGGAAGTGGATTGTCAAGAGCGAATGCCATTTCTGCAAGTCATTTTTGTGATTTGCTGAGGTATATGTATACTTCTCCTAATTACCTAAATTTTAGAGCGACATTGCCGATTGCTGGTGTGTCCGGAACAATAAAGAGTTTGTGCAAAGGGCAATTGGGAGAAGGGCGTGTAATGGCTAAAAGCGGCACGCTTAATAACGTTAAAGGATATGCGGGTTATGTAGAAACGATTTCTGGGAAAAAAATAGCATTTTCTTTTTGTGTAAATGATTTCTCCTGCACTTCATCGCAATTGGTTTCAAAAATGGAAGCCGTATTAAATGCCTTAGTTGAATACTAATCCAACTCCACAGAAATTATATCTTCCCAAAAGGTGTCTAAGGAAATAGCTGCCACCTTTAGCATTTGTGGGACGATCGAGGCAGCAGAGAACCCAGGAGTTGTATTGACTTCAATAACATAGGGCTTATTCTTAACCAACATAAAATCAACCCTCGCGATTGATCGTAATTGCAAAAGTGAATAAATGTCTTTTGCCATCGATTGTACTTCTTTGGTGATGGCATCATCGACTCTGGCTGGAGTTATTTCATTCGATTTTCCATTGTATTTCGCGTCATAATCAAAAAAGTCATTCTCCGACACAATTTCTGTCAAGGGTAGAGCGGAAATTCCCGTCGATGACCTGTAAACGCCGCATGTAACCTCAATCCCATCTAAAAATGATTCGATGACAATGGTGCCTCCTTCTTGGAAGGCAAAATCCAACGCACTTGGAATATCTTCAATTATTTTTACTTTAGAAATACCGTAGGAAGAGCCAGAATCGGAAGGCTTAATGAAGAGCGGTAAGCCTAAATTCTCAACTATTTCAGCTGGGGTGAATTGTTCTTTACTCGTTAAAAATAATGATTTGGCTACCGGGATATTAAAGGATTTCAAAAACTGGTTGCAGTACCATTTGTCGAATGATAAAGCTGAAGCTAAGGGGCCTGAATTAATATACTTTATTCTATGGAGATCTAACATGGCTTGTATTTTACCATTTTCTCCTGGGTCTCCATGTATATATACAATCGCGGCGTCAAGTGTTATTTTGTTTTCGCCTTTGATAAAACTGCAATCATTTAAATTAAATGCTTTCGTGCCTTCTTCCGTTTCAACTTCCCATTTATCTCTTGATACAATTATTTTATATGCGCTAAAAGAGCTTGGAATATGCTGCAGAATAGTGCTAGCACTTTTTAATGAAATCTCAAATTCAGAGGAAAATCCGCCACAAAAAATACCAATTGTTTTCATTTTTTTTCTTACTTGTACTACGAAGTTAAAATTATCGCTTTAACCTAAGTTATTATTAACTGAAAGTTTTACCAATGTAATTGTTAATTCGAATATTTTTCTTTGTGTAATTTCTATTTATTAATCTTGCTTTCTTTTATGGAAGGCTTTTGCTACTTTTGATTTAGACTATGAGAATTCTTTATTTATTACTTTATCTATTACTTAATGTTGGATTACGCATTTTTTTTAAGCGTGTTAAGACTGTAAATAGTAAGAAAGGCGTCGGTAGAAGGATATTTGTATGCAACCATCCTGCCGCTTTTATGGACCCACTTGTTGTAGCATTGTATGGCGGAAACGCTGTGCATTTTATGGCTCGAGCGGATGTTTTTAAACCCTTCTTAAAACCATTTTTTTGGGCTGCTCATATGTTGCCAATTTATCGACAATTAGATGGAGGTGATACGCAAGAAAAAAATAAATTAGTATTTGTTAAAACCTCTGAAATATTACGAAACAATAAAAACATTCTGATTTTTGGAGAAGGATTTACGGATGAGGCATTTATCCGAAGAGTCAAGCCTATTAAAAAAGGTGCTTTTAGAATCGGATTTTCCGCACTTGAAGCGATGAATTGGGAGCATAAGGTTTTTGTTAATGGTTTAGGATGTAACTATTCTTCACCGAATATGGCGAGAAGTGAATTGCTAATTTCTATTGGAACACCCATTTGCTTAAATGATTATCGTAACGATTACGAGGAAAATCCTTCGCGTACGATTGCTGTTCTAACTAAAATATTAGAGCTAGATATAATAAATCAGATTACCCATGTTAAAAATGTGGATTACTTAGAATTTCATGAACAGATTATGGCTTTGACACGAAAAGGGATGCATCCTATATCCTATGACCCAAGTTATTCATTGGAACAAAGGCATAATTATTCAAAGGAACTAGCGATTAAATTAAATGAAAAAACAGAAGATCAATTAGCTCATCTAGAAAACTTGAAAAACGAACTTAAGACCTATTTTTCTTTGCTAGATTCCATGGGTATTTCAGAAAATGAACGGTTTTTACATGAAAATAATGCTTGGAAAATATCATTGAGATGCCTGAAAATGTTACTAATGTTCCCAATTGCCCTCTTAGGTTTCGTTCATGGAGGTTTATTATATTTACTTGTAAAATGCTTCGTGGAAAAAAAGTTCAAACGCCCGGTTTTTTGGGGCTCGACTAAACTTTTATTGCTCTTAGCTTTTGTGGGCTTATGTAACATTCCTGTGATATTTTTGATCGCTAATTACTTTTCTTTCATGGGTTCAGGTAGTGCTTATTTAATTGGAATTTCTTACTATTTATTTATTTGGTTTTATGGCTTAATTGCTTATATCTGGAAAAATGATGCCACTTACCTTTGCAGGTATTTTAAATCTCGAAAGGTGAATTTATCAACTGCTAATTCCAAGGCATCACAGCTTATTGATGCGGTAAATTCAATCTGAAATGCCGGAACTAAAACAGCTTCTCGATTCGGATTGGTTCGCGTTGTTGGATGAAAAAATAAAAGTAAATTTTGTGGCTGTCTGCCAAAAAATGGATCGCTTGTATGAAGAGAACTCAGGGCATATTTTTCCACCAAAAAATCAGGTCTTTGCAGCCTTTAATTTGATGGCTGTTGCCGATGTTAAGGTTGTAATCCTTGGTCAAGATCCATACCCCACTGTCGGGTATGCGAATGGATTTTGTTTTTCAGTAAATCCGAATAATAAAATACCTAAAAGTTTGAAAAATATTTTTATTGAATTAAAGGATGATATTGGGAAAGAAATTCCATTAAATGGTGACTTATCGAAATGGGCTAATCAAGGCGTTTTTTTGTTAAATACGATCTTAACTGTCGAAAATGGAAAGCCCGAAAGTCATGTAAAAATTGGTTGGGAAGAATTTACGGATGCTATAATTCAGCTTCTTTCCTTTCGAAATAGCAACTTGGTTTTTTTATTATGGGGTGCAAAAGCTGAAAAGAAACGAGCATTGATCGATGAAAAGAAACACCTCGTTTTAACAGCCCCTCATCCTTCGCCGCTTTCCGCTTACAGAGGTTTTTTTGGTTGCAGGCATTTTAGCAAAACAAATACGTTTCTTTTATCGAAGGGAAAACCTATTATTAGTTGGTAGAAAGAAAACCTTAGTATAAATTTTTATAATAATTCACGTCAATAATGGAGCTATTGATTCGAAACCTTAACTTTGCATATCATGAAATTAAAAAATGATTTATTTTTACGTGCTGCAAGAGGAGAGGCTATTGAACGCTATCCTGTTTGGTTAATGCGTCAAGCTGGCCGTATTTTGCCCGAATATAGAGCTTTGAGGGCCACGTTATCTGGATTTAAAGAATTGGTTGAAACTCCCGCGTTAGCGGCAGAGGTAACTATTCAACCTGTTGATCATTTGGATGTAGATGCTGCCATAATTTTTTCTGATATTCTCGTGGTGCCTGAAGCTATGGGTTTGCCTTATCAAATGCTCGAGCAAAAAGGACCTTGGTTTGAAAAGACCATTCGCTCAAAACAGCAACTGGATTTGTTGGATAAAAACATCGATGTTGCGGACCGTCTTTCCTACGTTTTCGAAGCACTAAAGATTACAAAAAGAGAGTTAAACGGACGGGTGCCATTAATTGGTTTTGCCGGTGCTCCATGGACAATATTATGTTACATGGTGGAGGGTAGTGGCTCAAAAACGTTTTCAGAATGCAGAAAATTATTATACACTGAAACAGCCTTGGCACACGAATTGCTAAGCCGGATCACTGAAGTAACGATTGCTTATTTGAAATTGCAAGTTGAAGCCGGAGCCGACGCCCTCCAATTATTTGATTCATGGGCAGGTATTTTGGGCAAAGAGCAATACGCTGTTTTTGGATTGCATTATATAAAAAAGATTGTTGATGAATTTCCGAATATTCCATTTACCGTGTTTTCTAAAGGGGCAGTTGCTTCTTTACCCGATATTACAAAGGTTAATTGTACAACAATTGGCTTAGATTGGAACATGGATATGGGTATAGTTCGAGATTTGGTTGGTGAAACGAAGACTTTGCAAGGTAATTTAGATCCTTGTCTTTTATACGCTTCCAACGAAATAATTGAGAAAGAGACATTAATATTGTTAAAATCTTTTAAAAGTCAAAGACATATTGTAAATTTGGGTCATGGAGTTTATCCAGATATTGACCCTGAAAAGGTAAAAGTATTAATTAAAACCGTTAAAAATTATGAAAATTAATTCTACAAGTAGCAAACTATTTCTTTTGTC
>CAMCQW010000017.1 GCA_945877045.1 Chryseobacterium gleum | reverse complement strand
TCTTCAGAAACATTAGGAGAAGGAATTAAAATGGTAGGTTTTCCAATTATCGATAACTCAGAAATTGACGTTGCACCGGCTCGGGAAACAATTACATCTGCTGCTGCATAAGCGAGATCCATTCTTTCAATAAAGCGTAACATTTTAACATTGGATGGAAGCGATAATTCCTCTTCTAGGACTTTAAAATAAAGGTTCCCGCATTGCCAAAGAACTTGAACATCATTGTTTCTATTTATATCATCCAACGAAAAACTAAGCGCTTCGTTTAAGGTTCTTGCACCTAAACTCCCCCCCACAATTAGAATAGTTTTCTTATCTTTTTCCAGACCATAAAACTGAATTCCTTCCTCCTTTTTGTTCAATAAATCAACCGTTTCAGTCCTAACAGGATTCCCAGTTACAATGATTTTATCTTTGGGGAAAAACACCTCCATGTTAGGATAAGCGGTACAGATCAAGGCCGCTTTTTTCGCAAGCAACAAGTTCGTTTTTCCTGGAAAAGAATTTTGTTCTTGTATAACCGTTGGTATTTTTAGCCATGCCGCCATTTTAAGTGTTGGGCCACTAGCATAGCCACCAACTCCTATTACTAATTCTGGCTGAAAAGATTTTATTAAACGTCTTGCTTTCCATAAACTTCCAATCAACTTAAAAGGTAATAAAAAATTTGAAAGGGCAAAAGATCGCTTGAAGCCAACAATTTTCAATCCTTCAATATCGTAGCCAGCTTGAGGAACCTTTTCCATTTCCATTTTTCCTAGCGCGCCAATGAACAGAATAGCAGCAGAATGATTCCTTTTTCGGATTTCATTGGCTATTGCAATTGCAGGGAATATATGTCCGCCTGTTCCACCACCAGAAATTATTACTTTATTAATCATTTTTACTATCCGGTTTCATTTCAAAAGCACTGCTATTATTTGATTGTTTAACGGCAAAAGACTGTACAATTCCAATAGAAACGCAGGCCATAATCAATGCAGACCCTCCCATTGCTAAAAACGGCATATTTTGACCAGTAACAGGCAGAACCCCTGTACAAACCAACATGTTAATACTTGCTTGTGACAACAAATGAAGCCCAATTGCTAAGCAAACATACGTTTCAAACAAATTATCGGAATTAAGTCCAATGCGTATTATTCGGAACAATAGAATCATGTATAACAATAGCAGCACAAAGGCTGAAACAAGACCAAACTCCTCCACGAAACTCGCAAAATAGAAATCTGCATAGGCTTCCGGCAGGTACTTTTTAAGTTTTCCATCACCGACACCTTGTCCAAAGATAGAACCATTATGTATGGCCAATTTTGCATTAATTGCCTGTGCATTTTCAATTGCGCCATCATCCGGACCGATTTTATTCATAATTCTATTTTCCCATGTTTGGTAGCGTGGTAGAAAATTCAAATCCGGAATCATTTTATGAATTCCAATCAAAATACCAATGCCAAGCACCCCAACACCAGCAATTGTAAACAATTTCAAAAGAGGCACTTTACCAATAAACAGAATGAACATTGATAATAAAAAAAGCATAACAGAGGTCGATAAATTATCCTTGAAAATCAAGCCGCATATTACAATAATTGGCAACATTAGTGGGCCGATACCTTGCTTCCAATCATCGAGCAAGTCTTTTTTCTTAACCAATATTTTTGACAAATATAGAAACAGAGCTAGTTTAGCAAAGTCAGAGGACTGAAAAGTTAAACCTATAAAAGGAATTTTAATCCATCTTCCAGCATCATTAACTTTAGCGCCAAAGAAGATCGTGAAAATCAGCAGGGCAATTGCAACATAATAAGAGAATTTCGCAATTTGAGAAATATATTTAGGATTCAATTTATGAATAAAATATATTGAAAAAAAACCTATTAAAACATAAATAAAATGCTTGAATAAATAGTAAAAGGGCGTTCCACCCTCAATTTTAACCAAGATAGGGACAAAGCTATAAACAGTTACAAGAGAGAAAGCCAACATCAGCAATGTAATCATCCAAATTACTGGATCACCTTTTAGATAAGTTAGGTATTTTCTCATTTTGACTTAACTAACTTTAAATAATTGATTAGCTCCTCTTCTTTTTGAATACCGTATTCATCATAAAACAGAAACAGTACGATACCTTTCGTTTTAAAACCGTATAACTTATCTGATAATGAAGCAAGATCAGGGACAACAACAACCCCTTCTAAATCTTCACCATTAATTATAGAATCATCGATCAAAACATACGAAGACACCCATTCACTAAATGACATTGCCTGTTTGCTTCTTTTAATATATTCATAGTCATGAAACACTAAAACAACAGGAAATGGAAATGCAGAAATCGTTGATTCTAATTGCAAACCCAGCGAGTTTTGCCATGTAAAAACATCAAGTCCATGCCATTTACCTTGCGGGCAAATCATAGACTCACCGAGCACCCGTAAATTCTCGGATCGCTTTTCAATTAATTCCTGCGCACCTATTTTTAGAAACTTCATAAATAAATTTTATAACAATTTCACCGCTTTCTTAAACTGATTCCCTCTATCCTCATAATTTTCAAATAAATCAAAACTTGCACAAGCTGGAGAAAGTAGAACAACTTCTTCTTTTGATCCAAGTTGATAGGCAAAAGCAACTGCTTCTAAAGCTGAATTAGCCTCCACAATTGTATCAACAATTCCCGAAAAAGCTTCTATTATTTTCTTGTTATCAATTCCCAAGCAGATAATTGCTTTAACTTTTTCTTTCACCAAGGCTGTGAGTTCATTGTAATCATTTCCTTTATCAACGCCACCTACTACCCATATCGTTGGCTTATCCATACTTTCAAGGGCAAACCAAGTAGCATTAATATTCGTAGCCTTAGAATCATTAATAAATTCAATACCGTTGACCTTGGCGACGAATTCCATACGATGTTCAGCGTTCACAAAGTCACCCAGACTCTCTCTGACCACCTCTTTACGGATTTCTAATAACCTACCTGCAATTCCTGCTGCAAGTGCATTTTGAGTATTGTGCTTACCCTTCAAAGCTAATTCGTGAATAGACATAATTAGTTGTTGTTTTATATTGATTGTTAGTTGTTTCTCATCGGCAAAAGCGGCCATAGATTCTTTTTTCTTCAAGGAAAAAGGCGCTGTATTGGTTGTAATTTTCTTTGTTGCTAATTCTTTCATTATGACATCGTCATCCGCATTATAGATGAACCAGTCATCGGAAGAAAGATTATTGATTATGCGAAATTTTGATTGGATGTAATTTTCAATTTTATAGTCATATCGATCCAAATGATCCGCAGTAATATTGGTTAACACAGCTATATTTGCTTTAAAATCGTACATGTCATCGAGCTGGAAAGAACTTAGTTCGAGCACATACCACTCACGATCTAATTTTGCCACTTGTCTGGCATAACTTTGGCCGATATTTCCTGCCAATGCAACATCAAAACCCGCTTTTGTAAGAATGTGGTGAATTAATAAAGCCGTAGTTGTTTTTCCATTACTTCCTGTAACACAAATTGTTTTTCCTTTAGAAAAGGGCTTCGCAAATTCGATTTCAGACACTACCTTAATCCCCGCTTTACGAATAGCCTCCATAACCTTTGTTTTTTCAGGTATTCCGGGCGACTTAACAATGGTATCTGCACGTAAAATTTTATCCATCGAATGCCCCTTTTCTTCCCAAACAATAGAGCTTGTGGTCAATTCCAGCTTAGCAGCTTCAGCAATCGAGCCTGCATCAGAAACAAAGACCTCAAATCCAATTTTTTTAGCCAACAAAGCAGCTCCAACGCCGCTTTCGCCGGCGCCCAAAACAACTATATTTTGGCCAAAAATCTGCATTATCTTAACTTAAGTGTTACAATAGAAATTACCGCAAGAAGCACAGCTACAATCCAAAATCGCGAAACAATTTTAGCTTCGTGCATGCCTTTTTTCTGATAATGATGGTGCAGTGGTGCCATGAGAAAAACCCTTCTTCCTTCACCAAATCGGCGTTTAGAAAACTTGAAATATCCCACTTGGATGAGAACCGATAAATTTTCAATTAAGAAAATCCCGCAAAGCACAGGAATCAATAACTCTTTCCGTATAGAAATGGCAAAGACAGCAATTATACCACCTAGCGCAAGACTACCAGTGTCACCCATAAAAACTTGGGCCGGGTATGAATTATACCATAAAAAGCCAATACAAGCTCCGACGAATGCAGCAATAAAAATCACGAGTTCTTCAGCCAAAGGAATATACATGACATTTAAGTAGTCAGCAAAGACCTCATTGGAGCTGACATAAGCAAAAACCGCTAGTGCTAAACCAATAATTGCTGAGCTACCTGTGGCTAGACCATCTAAGCCATCCGTCATATTGGCACCGTTTGAAACAGCAATTACAATAAAAATAACAATGGGAATGAACAGCAACCAACCCCACGATTTATTAGAATCACCAATTATCCAATTATAATTAAATTCATTTCCCTTAAAAAAAGGAATTGTGGTGGTCATATCATCCGTTTTAATCCACTTATAATTTTCCCCTTTATTTTGGTGATGACTATGAGAAACAAACGATTCGTCTTTCCCTAATTTATAATCCGCCGATACACGTTTATGAACCATAACATCATCGGAGAAATAAAGAATACAGCCCACAATTAATCCAACCCCAATTTGGCCGACGATTTTGAAACGACCTTTTAATCCTTCCTTATTTTTCTTGAACACCTTAATATAATCATCCAAAAATCCAATTAGACCCAACCACACTGTGGCAATCAACATCGTAATCACGTAGATGTTATGGAGTTTTGCAAAAAGTAAAGTAGGAATCAAAATGGCAGAAAGGATGATCAGTCCGCCCATAGTGGGAGTGCCTGATTTTTCAATCTGACCAGCCAAGCCAAGATCCCTAACGGTTTCACCAATCTGCTGCTTTTGCAACGATTGAATTATTTTTTTACCAAATAAAATAGAAATAATTAACGATGTAATCATTGCTAAACCGGCACGAAAAGAAATAAAATCGAACAATCCAGCTCCTGGAAAATTTTGTTTGTCTAAGAAATCGAATAAATAGTATAACATCTTACTTTTTCATTAGGTTAAAAAAACTACTTGCCGTATTAAAATCATCGAAATCATATTTTACGCCATTGATTTCTTGGTATTTTTCATGTCCCTTTCCGGCAATAAGGATGACATCATTTGCTTGTGCAAGAATTATTGCTGTTTGAATTGCTTGTTTTCTATCAGGAATTGTTAATGCAGAACAGGCTTGAACATCGCTTAATCCTTCACTCATTTCTTCGAGAATAACCGTTGGATTTTCCGTCCTCGGATTATCAGATGTTAAGATTACTTGATCGCTTTTATCATAGGCAATTCTTGCCATCTTAGGTCGCTTCCCACGATCACGATCACCGCCACAACCCACAATGGTGATTATTTTTGCATTGGGTTTACGAAACGATTTTATTGTGTCTAGCACATTTTCTAATGCATCAGGCGTATGTGCATAATCAATAACAGCAGTTATCCCAGAAACACTTCTTACATATTGAAATCTCCCCTCCACCGACTTAAGTTTACTTAAGCTCGTCAATACCGCCATTTTATCGATTTCACATAAAACACCAACAGCATAAACAGCCAATAAATTTGAAGCGTTAAATTCGCCAATCAATTGAGTCATGACCTCTTGATTATTTATATTCAGCAATAAGCCATCAAAATCATTTTGAATAATCTTACCTTTAAATTCAGCCATTGATTTCAGGGCAAAATGATGCTTAGAGGCCTGTGTATTCTGAAGCATGACCCCACCATTTTTATCATCACTATTTGACAAGGCAAATGCATGCGCAGGAAGCCCATCAAAAAACATTTTTTTAACACGGATGTATTCTGAGAAAGTCTGGTGATAATCCAAGTGATCGTGCGTAATATTTGTGAATACCCCACCAAAAAAACTAAGACCCAAAATTCTTTTTTGATGAATAGCATGCGAGCTCACCTCCATAAAACAATAGCTGCAACCCTGCTCAACCATTTCGGCTAACAATCTGTTCAATTCAATGGGATTAGGTGTGGTATGCGTTGCAGGGACATCTACTTTTCCTATTTTATTAACCACGGTAGAAAGTAATCCAACCGAAAAAGACAAATCAGAAAATAAATTATAGAGTAGGGTTGCTGTAGTCGTTTTACCATTGGTACCCGTAATTCCAATTAAGCGTAGTTTAGAAGAAGGAGAGTCATAGAAATTACATGCTGCCAAGGACAATGCTTTGTGTGTATCGTTAACTATTATTTGCGTGATATTTTCAGGAAGACTTTTAGCTTTACTAACGACAAGAGCCTTACAGCCATTATCCAACACATTTTGAATATAATCATGGCCATCTTGGTTGGTTCCTTGAAGCGCAAAAAACAAACTTTCTGGTCCAGCCAAGCGAGAATCGAAAACCAATTCTTTAATTAAGCACTTTTCATCTCCAAGAATGGAAACAATTTCAATCGAATTAAGAATATCAATAACTTTTCTCATTGCAACTGTAATTGAATTAATCCACCTTTAAAAACGAGATTTCCAGCACTTATACTTTGATTTTTGACAGAACCATATCCCCTTATCCGAACAATCATCCCAACATTTTCCAATAGATATACAGCATCTTTAGCCGTCATACCAATTACGTTGGGCACCAATCCTTTCGCTATTTTTAATTGATTTAGGTTCACCTTTTTATTTAATGTATCAGCTACTAACCAATCACTGTCAAAATTTAATTTAAAGACAATTCCAAGTGCTTTTAACGACTTTATCAAATCGTTTCTATGGCCATATTTAACATGAGGCAAATCCTTATTAATGGGCTTTTTTTCATTTATTGCTTGATGATAATCTAAAGAAGAAGCCCATACCTTATTGGCTATTTCAGCGAAGACAGTTCCAGAAACCCTTGCACCATAATATTCTTTTTTTGGATCCGTGATAACTACAATACATGAGTACTTTGGTTTATCAGCAGGGAAATAGCCAACAAAAGAGGCTTGATACACACTATTACTTTCATCTAAATATTGCTTATCCTTTCCCGGTAATTTTGTGGTTCCTGTTTTTCCTGCGATTTTAAATTGGGAGCTTGTCAACGAAGATCCTGTGCCCCTTGACATCACACCTTCTAGGCATTTTTTTAATATTTCAATTGTTTTTTGAGAACAAATATTTTTACGGAGGACAATCGGCAAAAACTTCTTAATCGTTACCCCTCTTCGTCGAATAGACTGGACAAAAATTGGTCGCATCAAATTTCCATTATTAGCAACTGCATTATAAAAAGCAAGGGTTTGCATAGGCGATTGCCTAACACCATACCCAATTGCCATCCAGGGAATAGATAAAGGCGACCAACCAGCATCACCAGGTCTAGAGAAATCAGGCGCTGCTTCCCCTTCTAAATCTATCCCCAATTTTTGAGTGATACCAAAAGCGTCCATTCGATCCATGAAACGTTGGGGATTTTTGCTGTAGAGAGAATTTATTACTTGCGCAATAACATTGGATGATTTTTCGAAAGCTTCTTGCAAGGTGATGGTCCCATAACCTATTCCATGATTCGAATCCGATAATTTCGATCCATAAAAAGAATACACACCATTCGCATTTACTTTATCCGTTATTTTAACTTTCCCATCCTCTAGGGCCGCCATAAGCGATGCCAATTTAAACGTAGAACCTGGCGCCTCAACATACCCAAAGGCACGATTAAAATTCTCAGCAAACTCCCCGTTTTTTTCACGCGATAAATTTACAATCGCACGAACGTACCCAGTATTAACCTCCATGACGATAACAGAGCCACTCTCTGCGTCCATTTCCTTTAATTGCTTCTCTAATTCTGAATGAGCCACTTCTTGGATATCCTTTTCGATAGTTGCAACAACATCCGCCCCTTCAATTGCTTCCTTTGTTATTTTACCAGTTTTTCGCCAACCGATAGAAATTTTTTGTTCGATTTCAGCCCCAGTTTCGCCTTTTAAATAATTATAATATGCTCCTTCAATCCCAACCTTTAGCGGCACCCCATCCACTACCTTATAGTACCCAAGAGTTCGATTTAATAGATTGCCATTTGGTTTTTTTCGTGTTATGGTATCTTCATTATCAATAAGCCCCCCTTTCATCCTTCCTTCTTTAAAAATGGGGAGTTTCCGTAATGCCTTTCGCTCAGCGTTAGTGGCTTTTTTTCTGATTAATAGGTAACGGCTGCCGTTTACGCGACCACTCCTAATATAATTTTCATATTCACGCGTTGTTTTTATTGGATACAATCGATTTAAGCCCTCTGCTAAGCCACCCAATTCATTATCGAATATTTCCTGTTTTACAACAGTAGGATCCATATGAATATCAAAATAAGAAACAGAAGTAAGTAATGGCAATAAATGAGCATCCAAAATATCCCCCATTCGTGGTGTTCGAGCCACCGTTCTTACAGGAATAACTGTATCTTCTTCACCGAATTTTGTATTCTTCCCATTAAACTGCAACTGTATAATCTGATAAAGCACTAGTAGCATTATCACTACAAAGCCGAAATAAATCAGATAGGCCCTAAATACGACATGGCTCCTTTCCTTACTCACTTTTCTCCTTTTTTAAACGTATTACTTTTGTTGCTTTTTGAGATTCCATCAACTCTCTTTTTTGCAGTTTAAAAACCAATAAATTCCTCTCCGTAATCGCTTCGATTGTTGTTTTAGCCTCAATATAATCTGCGGTATTTTGATCTAGTTGTATTTGAGTTTCATTTGTTTCATCTATAACTTGTTTAACATAATACCCCTTAGCGACAAGAAGCATCAAGAGTAAAAAGATGAAGAAGATATAGTTGAGATTATTGAGTACAAAATCTTTCGTTAAAAACTCACCATTCAATATTTGATTAAAAGCACTCGTTTTCACCTTGCCATTAGACGGTGCTTTTTTAGCGCTTTCTTTCTTCATCCCACTATCATCTTGTGGGCCATTTTCTATGTATTCGTTATCCTTCATTTCTAACGGCAATTCTAAGTTTAGCACTTCTAGATCTGGAATTAATCTCAATTTCATCTTCACCGGGAACAATCGGATGGCGTGTTATTTCGGTAAAAGGTTTTAATACATTTCCAAAAAAATCTTTTTCTATTTTACCATCAAAAGCACCACGCTTCATATAGTTTTTTACAATTCTATCTTCAAGGGAATGATACGACATCACCACCAAACGACCACCAGGCTTTAGGATTTTAGTTGCTTGTTCTAACAAGTCTTTTAGGGCATCTAATTCTTGATTCACTTCAATTCTCAAGGCCTGAAAAACCTGTGCTAAATATTTGTTTTCCTTTCCTTTTGGGGCAGACAACAAGGCAACGTCAACTAATTCCTTCGTTGTTTCGAAAGGCTTTGACATTCTAAATCGCAAAATATTAGTGATTAGCTTTCCCAGGTGTAAAATATCAGAATAGGATCTAAATAGAAGATACAGGTCATTTTCAGCCGTATCATTTAAAATATCCGCCGCTGTGATAGCGCCAATTCTATTCATTCGCATATCTAATGGAGCACTAACCCTTAAAGAGAAACCCCTCAGAGGAACATCAAATTGATGCGATGAAACACCTAAATCAGCCAATAAGCCATCAATTTTTTGGATGCCATGAAGACCTAAATGATTTTCAATAAACCGAAAATTACTTTTTACAAAGTGGAAATTTGGAGCAATCCAGCTATTCTCAAGTGCATCTTCATCTTGATCAACACCGAATAATGTGCCTTTATCGTTAAGTTTTTCAAATATTTTTCGGGCATGACCACCGCCACCAAAAGTAGCATCTACATACGTGCCATGAGGTTTGATATCTAAACCTTCCATGCATTCCTGCAGCAAAACTGGTATGTGGTAATTGGTACTACTCACCATTATCCAAGTCACCCATTACTTCATCCGCTAGATCAGCGAAATTCGTTATGTTTCCTTCGATCATCTCGAAGTAATTGGACTTGTCCCAAATTTCAACCCTGTCATTATAAGCGATTAACATCACTTCTTGACGCAAACCTGCGCGCTCCATGTGAGAAGCGGGCACCAATACCCTTCCGGCATTGTCCAGGCTTATCAATTTTGCTCCTTGATGGAACAAACGATAAAACATCCTGTTTTTTGGTTTAAACAAATTCATTTTGGAAAGTTTCTCGCTTATCCTTTCCCATTCGGTCATTGGATAAATCGTTAAACAATTCTCAAATCCTTTGTTGAGCATAAAATCTCTTTGGGACGCAGCAGGCAACTGCTTCCGGAGTCCGGAAGGAAATAAAAATCGGCCCTTATCGTCCAATTTCACTTCAAATTCACCTACTAATCCTGCCATAACTTTAATAATGGGTAAAAATAATGGATATTTACCACTTTTTACCACAGATTTATAAATTGTTGAAAACTTCTAACGCAAAGAGCTAAATTTTGTTTCAAAAGACGAAGTAATCACCGCTTATAACCTTTAAAATAAAGACTTTATAAAAAGTGGTAAAAAGTGGTAAAAAAATATAAACAACTTCGTTTTTGAATGCTTATTTTTGTGCCGTGAAACAAAATTTAAAGAGCTGGCTACTTTTACTTTTACTAGCTTGTATTTGGGGAAGTTCTTTTATCCTAATGAAAAAGGGAATGTTTACGTCGTCAGGCGAAGCTATATTCTCCCCGCCACAAGTAGCTTCTACGCGAATATTACTAGCTGCTCTTGTACTCTTTCCCTTTGCAATACCATCCTTAAAAAAATTATTCCATCGAAAAAACGCCTGGCGTTTTTTAAGCGTTGGTCTAAGTGGAAATCTTATTCCCGCATTTTTGTTTACCTATGCCGAAACAGGCATCTCCTCTGGTCTTGCAGGGATGCTAAATAGTTTTACCCCCATCTTTACCTTATTAGTTGGGGTGCTCTTGTTTCAAATCAAGGCAAAATTATTTCAAGTAATTGGCGCTGCTATTGGCACAGTAGGAATTTTTCTACTAGTAATCCTTGGGAAGTCAACCTCCTTCACTGGCAACATGGAACAAATCATAGCCGTTATTATTGCCACTTTATTATATGGTATCAGCTTAAATTTGATTAAGCACAAATTGGCAGGCTTCACCTCTATAGAAATAACATCGCTCTCCTTCGCGAGTATATTAATTCCAAGTGCATTTGCTTTTTTCTATTTCCAAACACCTGCCGTAATGTTCACAAATCCTGCCGCCGGCCCTGCATTTCTATACATTAGTATTTTAGGGATCATTGGAACTGCGATGGCCGTATTTCTATTTAACGGGATCATCAAAAAATCATCCGCTTTATTTGCGAGTAGCGTTACTTATTTAATTCCAATAGTTGCTGTTCTAATTGGCCTTTCATTTTCAGAAGAAATCACGTACAACCAAGTCGGAGCGATGGTAATCGTCTTATTAGGTGTCTTTATTGTTAATTATGGCCAACAGGTCTTTTTAAAGATGAAAGAATTGCTAAAATAATTTGTGAATCACGAATTATATCTTATCTTTGCAATCCTAAAAAATTGAATTTAAACTTAAAAAAACGCTAAATGTACGCAATAGTAGAAATAGCCGGGCAGCAATTTAAAGTGCAAAAAGACCAAAAAGTTTTTGTTCATCGTTTAGCAGAAGAATGTGGTTCAAAGGTAACATTTGACCATGTTTTATTGATAGACAATGATGGCAAAATCAACGTTGGCGCCCCAGCTATAGACGGTGCAAAAGTCACCGCAGAAGTAATTAGTCACGTGAAAGGTGATAAAGTAATTGTTTTCAAGAAGAAGCGACGAAAAGGATACAAGAAAAAGAATGGCCATAGGCAACAATTTACTTCTATTCAAATTACAGACATTAAAGGATAAGCATTAATATTCCTAAGGGAATTAAAAAAGTATAAAATGGCACATAAAAAAGGCGCAGGTAGTTCGAAGAACGGACGCGAATCACATAGCAAACGCTTAGGCGTAAAAATATTTGGAGGACAAGCAGCTATCGCTGGAAATATCATTGTTCGTCAGCGAGGTACTCACCACCATGCAGGAGATAATGTTGGTATCGGTAAAGACCATACCTTATTTGCATTAACACCTGGACTTGTCGCATTTAAAAGAAAGAAAAACAATCGTTCATTTGTCTCTATTATTCCTTTTGAAATCCCTGAAGCAATTGAAACGGTGGAAGTTAAAAAAGTAGTGAAAGCTAAAAAAGTAGCGAGTACAGAAGAAACTACTGTAGCAGTAGATGCAATTGAAAACGCCGTGGCTCCTGAAACTACGGAAGTTCCTGAAATTCCTGAAAACACAGCAACTGAAGAAAACGAAGAAACTTCTGAATCATAAGAAAATTAATTTATTATTAAAAGGGTCGATAATCTCGACCCTTTTTTTTTGATATTTAGTACATTTGAACATGTTTAAATTATCCATAGGCAAACGTTATCTTTTATCTATTTTATCAGGCTTACTTTTCACACTAGCCTTTCCATTTACGGGGAGTATCACACCACTTGTTTTTATTGCTTGGGTTCCACTCTTACTTGTAGAGCAAAATCTAATCGAAAATAATAAAAAAGCCATTCACGTTTTTATTCATGCCTATTTAGTCTTTATACTTTTTAACATCGGAACAACTTGGTGGATCTGGATCGCCGACGAAGGAGGGGCAATAATGGCTTTTATCTTCAACTCCTTGTTAATGGCATTAACTTTTTTGATCTATCATCTGATTAAAAAAAGACTACCAGAAAAAATAGGCGTTTGGAGCTTGATCGTGGTTTGGATAAGCTTTGAATACCTCCATTATAATTGGGAATTATCGCACCCTTGGTTGACGATGGGGAACTTTTTCTCAATCAGACCCCACATTGTCCAATGGTATGAAATCACAGGAGTGCTGGGCGGTTCACTTTGGGTCTTAATGGTCAATATTTTAGTTTATCGGCTAATCAAAAACAGAAAAGAGAAGAAAATAAATAAATACGCAATAATTAGCCTATCGCTCTCTATCGCTTTACCGATAGTGTTATCAACAGCCATGTTATTAAAATCCCCACAAAAAATTAATAAAAACAATGACTACGAAGTGGTTCTTGTTCAGCCAAACATCGATGCTTATCAAGAAAAGTTTAGCGAGGATTTCACTTGCGAAGATCAAATAGAAAAACTCATAGGATTAGCAAATCAAAAAATTACTCAAAACACAGCACTTGTTTTGGGCCCAGAGACGTCTATTAGCAGTGGATTTAACGAAGACGATTCGAAAAACGATCCTATTTTGCGACTTCTTGAAACAAAGCTATTAATTCCAAACAAAAGGCTTTCTATATTGATTGGCGCTTCTACGTATAAATTATTTAGCAAGAAAAACTCTAATGCCTCAAGAGCAATTCCAAACGGATTTGGGTATTACGAATCGTACAATTCCTCTTTGCTAATGGAGCAAAATAAACGGGCCTCCTATATTCATAAATCGAAACTTGTTTTGGGAGTCGAAAAAATACCTTTTTCTTCACTATTTCCTTTTCTGGAAGACTTTGCCATCCAAAACGGTGGGACATCTGGCTCGCTAGGGATTGAGCCACACGCAAAAATATTTAACGTTGATGATATAAAAATAGGCGCGTTAATTTGTTATGAATCAATCTATGGTGACTTTGTAACAGGTCAAATCCGACAAGATGCACAATTCATTAGCATACTGACCAATGACGATTGGTGGGGAGATACACCTGGATATCGCCAACATTTTAGCTTTGCCCAATTACGAGCAATTGAAAACAGGCGTTATATTGTGCGGTGTGCTAATACAGGGAGAAGTGGAATCATAAATGAGCGTGGAGAAGTTTTACGTTCAAGTAATTTTTCCGAAGCTGCCGTAATAAAAGCAACAATTCCATTGATGAATAGCACTACTTTTTATGCAAAAAACGGAGATTATATAGGCATTATTAGTATTGGCCTTTCGCTAGTACTTGTTGTACTAATACTCGTGAGAATATTCAAAAAGAAAACTTAACCACTTCATCTATTGTTTTATTGCAATATAGCAATTTATAGTAGGGCGAAAAAAAAGCCCATACTTTCGCATAGGCTTAAATAAAAAGAATAACAAAGATTATTTCTTCATTAATTTACCTGTAATAACATCATTTCCAGCTTTCACTGAATAGATATAATAACCAGCCATTAAATTAGCTATATTCACCTCAATTTGATTAGATGCACCTATAACGGCAGTTTGCTCAACTACTGCTTTACCTGAAAGATCAAATAAAGTAACGGTCGCATTTTTTTCAGTCGTTTCAAATGCAAACGTAGCTAAATCAGCAGCAGGATTTGGTGAAACCACTAAATTAGAGATAGTGCCTTCAGTAAGACTTGCTCCACTTCCGTTGCATGCGTACAAACACTTGTCCCAACAATAACGAACAGTAGTTGCAACGCTTGGGATAACGTAAGTGCGTAATATGAATCCATTGCCATCAGCTACACCACAACCACCAGAAACGATAGAACTCATTGGATCTGTACCCTCACTCATACCCCAGTTACCATTTACAAACTTATAAGATAGGTTTCCGCCAGCAGTAGGAAATGTAACCACAATTTGCCAAATATTATTTCCGATATCTGTCATGGCAGAAGTAGCAGCCGATGGTGAATTATCAGCCATAGGACCTCCATTAGCAGAAGCATTATTGCCAGAAAAATTACCAGCAATTCGAATACCAGAACCATCGATAATTGCTCCTCCAGCAACATAGTTAGTGACATCTACCTGAAAAGTCACGATTGTGCTAGCGAATGCCAAAACTCCTATAAACATAGAAGCAATAAGTGTAAATGTTTTTTTCATAATTAAATTAATTTAAGGGTTAAAAAGAATTTTTAGTGTCAAAAAGACTATATAAAA
>CAMCQW010000016.1 GCA_945877045.1 Chryseobacterium gleum | reverse complement strand
TTAAGACTTTTTTTTGGTTGAAAAGTTGCATTTATTGTTCGTTTTTTAATGTAGTAGCAAAAAGATTTAAACTTAGTTTTGCTTTTCGATTATAAACGATATAAAATGGATAACACTAAATTAGCCGAAATTGCTTCACAAGTAAGAAGAGATATTTTAAGAATGGTACATGCTGTAAGCTCCGGACATCCGGGAGGATCGTTAGGATGCGCAGATTTTTTAACGTTTCTATATTTTGAAAAGCTCAGATTTGATTCAAAGGATTTCACTATGGATGGAAAAAATGAGGATTTGTTTTTCTTGTCGAATGGCCACATATCCCCTGTTTGGTATAGTGTTTTAGCAAGAGCAGGATATTTCTCCGTTGCTGAATTAGCTACTTTCAGGAAAATAGCCTCGCGTTTACAAGGTCACCCATCTACTGATAAAAAATTACCAGGCATCAGAATGGCATCTGGTTCATTAGGCCAAGGGCTTTCTGTCGCAATTGGTGCTGCGATTACTAAAAAGCTAAATCAGGACAATCATTTAGTTTTCTCCTTGCATGGAGATGGTGAGTTGCAAGAGGGTCAAATTTGGGAAGCAGCAATGTATGCCCCCGCCAATAAAGTCGATAATTTAATTGCTACAATAGATTATAATGGAAGACAAATTGATGGTGACTTAGACCAAGTACTACCTCTTGGAAATCTTTCCGCTAAATGGGAAGCCTTTGGTTGGGAAGTGCTCGAAATGGATGGGCACAATTTTGATGCTATGCGCAGCGTTATGGACAAAGCCATTTCCTTAACAGGAAAGGGGAAACCAATTGTTATAATTATGAAAACTGAAATGGGTCAGGGTGTAGATTTTATGATGGGAACTCATAAATGGCACGGTTCTGCACCAAATGACCAACAATTAGAAAGCGCTTTAAATCAATTAAGTGAAAGTATAGGGGATTATTAATATGCGGATTTTTATACTCGTCCTTTTATTTCCGATGTTGTGTTTCTCTCAACAGGAAAAAATAACGCGTATACTTTTTATTTTGGATGCCTCTAATAGCATGAACTCTGCGTGGGATAAGCAAACGCGTTTAGAGGGTGCAAAAGAAGTTTTATTGCAAGCGATGGAAAAATTCAAGGGCGTCCCAAATATCGAAATTGCCCTTCGTATTTATGGCCATCAAACTCCGATCACTAACAATACACAAGATTGTAATGATACTAAATTAGAAGTTCCATTTTCCAATGGAAACATCGACCTAATAAAAAACAAGATCCGAGGTTTAATTGCTAAAGGAGCCACTCCAATTGCGCGATCTTTAGAGGCTGCAGCAGGCGATTTTCCCGACACTACTTCTCGAAATGTAATCATTCTGATTACCGATGGATTGGAGTCATGTGATAATAATCCTTGCGTTATCGCAAAAAAATTACGCGAAAAAGGAGTAAAAGTAACACCATTCGTCATCGGCTTAGGGATGGACTTATCTTATTTAGAAAATTTTGCTTGCATTGGTTCTTATTCCGATGCTGAAGACAAGGGGTCTTTTAGTAGTGTTCTAACAACAATTATTGAAAAAATACTTATAAAAACAACCGTTCAAATTAATTTAAATGACATCCTAAAAAAGCCAAGCGAAACTAATGTCACTCTTTTTCTATACGAAGCCGGAACTCAAAATTTAAAGTATAGCTATACCCATACATTAAATCGGTATAATAATCCAGATACGCTTGTAATTGACCCAGCTTTTAAATACGATTTGATTGTGAATACGCTTCCGAAAATCGAAAAGAAAGGGATTTCATTGGTAAGAAACTCACATAATACGATTCAAGTAGACGCTCCACAAGGATTTTTAAAATGTACAGGGACAACGCCGGTTTCAATTCGTGTTATGCAAAAGGGCAACTATGAAACCATCAATGTTCAGTCGATTAATACTCAAGACAAATACCTAGTAGGGTTTTATGACCTTGAGATTTTGACTTTACCAAGGATTTACGAAAGGGTTGAGATTTCTCAAAGTAAAACCACCTTATTAGCCATAAAGGCAGCAGGCTCCTTAGAATTGAAAAGTGTAAAATTCGTCGTTGGACAAGTATTTGTTGATAAAGGGAACGGATTATTTGAATGGGTATTTAATTTGGATGAAAAATTAATGTCTTCTAAATATGCCCTTCAACCAGGAAATTATAAATTGATTTATCGACAAAAAGATCAAAAATCAACCGGGTATACGCAAGAGAAAAAATTTAAAATAGAATCCACAAAAAAAATACTTTTAAATCTTTAACATATGGAAATAGAAATACTTGGAAATAAAGATACCCGCTCTGGTTTTGGTGAGGGCTTGGCTGAATTAGGAAGAACAAACCCGAATGTGGTAGCACTTTGCGCTGATTTAACAGGGTCTCTAAAAATGGACGCTTTCTTGAAAGAAAATCCAGAACGGTTTTTTCAAATTGGCATTGCTGAAGCAAACATGATGTGCATTGCTGCCGGGATGACTATTGGGGGTAAAATTCCATTTACTGGCACCTTTGCAAATTTTTCAACCGGAAGAGTCTATGACCAAATCCGCCAATCAATTGCTTATTCGCAAAAGAATGTGAAGATTTGTGCTTCGCATGCAGGATTAACGCTAGGAGAAGATGGGGCAACTCATCAGATTTTAGAAGATGTTGGGATGATGCGTATGTTACCAAATATGACGGTTATCGTTCCGGCTGATTTTAATCAAACAAAACAAGCAACAATTGCTATCGGTGACCATCAAGGGCCTGTTTATTTAAGATTTGGAAGACCCGTAATGCCTATTTTTATTAAACCTGATGCACTTTTTGTAATAGGAAAAGCAGACATCATCAAAGAAGGGACGGACATTACGATTATTGCTTGTGGACATTTAGTTTGGAAATCAATTGAGGCAATTAAAGTTTTAGATGAGCGGGGTATTTCAGTAGAATTAATTAATATGCACACTATTAAGCCCTTGGATGAATCGGCAATTTTACTTTCTGTTGCGAAAACAAAATGTGTGGTAACAGCGGAAGAACATATGATCAATGGGGGATTGGGAGAAGCTGTATCGCAAGTATTAGCTCGTAAGATGCCCGTCCCTCAAGAGTTTGTTGGGGTGAACGATACTTTTGGTGAGAGTGGCGCTCCGATGGACTTAATGACGAAATATGGGATTGACACTGAAGACATTATCAACGCATCACTTAAGGCATTGGCGAGAAAAGGGTAATTATAAGCTGTTTATTTGTGCTAAATAATTTTCTTCCACAGTAATAGGCGGAAAGCAGGTTCCGTTGGCACAAATAAATACACCATTTTCACTGTGATTACTTCCGATAGGGATTTCTTTATGATAATTTATAATCACCCGTTCTCTAGGAAATATGCCGTGATGATTTAAATTAAAGGTCAAGGAATCAAGATTAGTTATTTCTATCGGACCTTTTAATTCCATCAAATATAATAATGCCCAATTTGAATGTCCTGACCCATAACTTTCCATTTCTTCAGTCGCATTTGCTAGCATTTGACGGGCATAATTCACCCAATTTTCATGTTGAAAATAGTGACCCATCATCCAAAAGTTTTTCGCCATTACCGAGTTACTTGAGGGCATAACATTATCATGCACCTCCATTTTTCTTGCAATTAGTTGATTGTCAGAACTGGTAAAATAACACATTTTACTTTCTGGATGCATAAATTCGTTTTCAACCGTTTTTGTTAGTCTTTCTGCTGAAAGTAGCCACTTACTATCTTTAGTTGTTTGATAAAGTTTGATAAAGGCATCAATACAACAAGCATAATCTTCCAGAAAACCTGGAATGTTTGCTTTGCCTTGGGTGAAATTATGAAATAGACGATCTTTTTCGTCCATTTGAGAGGTAAATAGCCATTCTCCCGTTTGCAAAGCAGCTGTTAAATAGACATTATTAGAAAACGAATTATATGCTTGACACAAAGCCGAAACAAGCAAACCATTCCATGAAGTAAGGCATTTGTTATCCAGTCCTGGAGCAATCCTTTTTTGGCGAATAAACAGTAGTTTTTTATTGATTTCTGCGGTTTTAGACGACAATTCGGTCATCGTCCAATCCATTTCAACCGCAAAATCTTGGTCGCTCTTGCGCTTTAGAAGTATGTATTTATAATCTTCCCAAAAGCCATCAGCATTTATGGAGTAATAATTTTTTACCCAATTGAAATCGGATTTAAGCACACTTTTTAATTCCGATATATTCCAACAATAGAAACGTCCTTCTTCACCTTCACTATCTGCATCAAGGGCACTATAAAAACCCCCACTTTCTGATCGCATTTCCCGCATTAACCACTCAAAAGTTTGTTCTACGACTTGCTTGTATGAATCCTCCCCATATAGGTTAAATGCTGTGGCATATAGTTCAATTAATTGTGCGTTGTCGTATAGCATTTTTTCAAAATGCGGTACTTTCCATAGTACATCGACCGAATAGCGCGAAAATCCTCCGCCAATTTGATCAAAAATCCCACCTTGTGCCATCTTGTCTAAGGTAAGCTTGACATGCTTTCTTACCATGTCGTTGTTGAAAAGGTGACTGTAATTGAGCAGGAAAAGATAATTGTTAGGCAATGGAAATTTGGGGGCTCTTAATTTGCCACCTTCGTAATTATCAAAAATTTTCTCCCAAGATCGAATGGTATTATCCAATTTCTCTTCTGATAATTGTTTAAGAAAAATCGGCTGAGTGATTAACTCGCTATTTTGGATACCCTCTTGGAGTTGAGCAGCAAAATCTAACATTCTAGGAAAATCAGTCTTTTGTGTTTTAATCAAAGCGGCCATCACTTCCATCCAGTTATCTTTTGGAAAATAAGTACCACCGTATATTGGTCTTCCATCGGATAAGCAAAAACAGTTAAGCGGCCAACCACCTTTTTGAGTCATTAATTGCAATGCACTCATGTATACTTGATCAATATCTGGTCTTTCTTCGCGATCTACTTTTATATTGATAAAGTGTTCGTTCATATAAGCGGCTACCGCTTCATCTTCAAAACATTCATGCTCCATCACGTGGCACCAATGACAAGCAGAATAACCAATACTAATTAAGATTAATTTATTTTCTTTTTTCGCGAGGCTAAATACATCGTCAGACCATGCGATCCAATTTACGGGATTATTCGCATGTTGAAGTAAATAGGGAGAGCTTTCTGAAGCTAATTTATTCATTGAGTGGGGCGCTAGGTGTTCGCAGTTATGTAATCGAGTTTTTAAAATACAAATATAGTTTGTAAATTCGTGCTCCTTAAAAAACAGCTATAAATAGTGCTATGGTATTTTCAAGTTTAACATTCATTTATCTATTCTTACCCCTAGCGTTATTTTTTCATTACCTTACTCCGAATAAATTATTCAGAAATATTAGCTTAACAGCTTTCTCGTTGGCTTTTTATGCATGGGAAGAGCCAATGTGGATCTACCTAATGATTTTCACCGCAATCTTTGATTATTACATGGCTCTTTTAATAGAGCGTTGGCGAGGAGATAAAAAAGCAAAAATCATATTGTTAATTACTGTTTTGGTTAATTTGAGTTTACTGATATTTTATAAATATGGGGGCTTTTTATATGACAATTTAAGCGCTATTGGTCAATTGCCTTTTGACAGGCCCAAAAACTCATTACCAGTAGGAATATCATTTTACACCTTCATGGTTATTTCATACATTGTTGATGTTTATCGCGGTCAATTAAAAGCGCAAAGAAACCCCTTAAATTTCTTAATGTTTATCAGTTTGTTTCAGCATCTAGTGGCGGGGCCTATTGTTAGGTACAGTCAAATTGGAAGTCAAGTTGATAGTCGTTCGATTGATTGGGCTAGATTTAGCACCGGAATTTCAAGGTTTTGCATAGGGCTATTCAAGAAAATTGTAATCGCAAATGTTGCGGGGGCTTTAGTAACAAAATACTTGGATGCAGGCTTCAATGATCTTTCAACCATAGAGGCTTGGTTTGGCATAACGATGTTTTCTGTTCAATTATATTTTGATTTTAGTGGCTATTCGGATATGGCCATTGGTTTAGCAAAAATGTTCGGCTTCGATTTTGATGAAAACTTTAGGCATCCATATGCGGCGCAATCTGTAGGGGATTTTTATAGAAGGTGGCACATTTCATTGGGCAAGTTCTTTCGTGATTATGTTTATATCCCGATGGGTGGAAATAGAAAGCTACAGTTAAGAAATATAATGATCGTATGGCTTTTGACGGGGATTTGGCATGGGGCTAGTTGGAATTTTGCGCTTTGGGGTTTCTACTTTGGTTCCTTTATGATCATTGAAAAACTATTAGAAAACTTCCTTAAGAAAGTACCTCGTTTTCTAAGACATACTTACACGTTAATATTAATAATATTCAGCCGTGCCATTTTTTACTTTGTCGATTTTGGTCAGTTGAAATCTTTTGTGGGTAACCTTTTTTATTCTACTAATTCTATAAGTATTGGCTTTAAATCAGATTTGTTTGAGCATGTCTTTTGGTTTATTTTGGTGGTGTTAATGTGTATTCCGTGGGATGAGATTTATCCTTCGGATACCAAAGTTAACATGGAAGCAAGTCGTTATTATCACATGTTGAAACCAGCGTTTAATATAGCGATGTTATTTTTAGCCACTATGTTACTCGTTAATTCTTCGTATAATCCTTTTTTATATACTCGTTTTTAATGATAAATAAAATTAATTCAATCTTGTTTTTAAGTGCGCTGGTAGGGATGTATTCTTTTTATCTATTTACGCCAACACAGAAAGTATCCTTGGGAGAGAAAAGAAAATTGGCGGAATTATCTACCTTAACTTTTGATACCTATCTAAATGGTTCATGGTCGCATAGTGTGGATGATTTTATTGATGACCATTTTCCTTTTAGAAATAATTTTATTTCAATGGCTGAAATTTTTCATGCTTCCAAAGGAATTCATTTTAAAAACCAGGAGAAACTTTTTATTGGCAAAAAACGACCGTCCGACAAAAAAAATGAGGAGGATACGACTCATGCAAAAATGAATTTTAAAGATGATTTTGAAGAAGCGTATTCAGGAAGCTTGTTGATTCTTGATGGCAGCGTCTATCCGGTAGGTGGGGGTAGTCCTAAAATGTCTCGGTTTTTCGCTGCCATGCTCAATGAATATGCTGATAAATTAAGAGGCAGGACAAGAGTATTGTCTGCTGTTGCCCCACTTTCTTCGGCATTTATTCCTGCCATAAAATACAGAAAATTCAATACTCAAAATAAAGAGACCTTGCTAGCAATAAAAAGCTCACTTGCCAACGGAGCTATTTTTTGTGATGTTTTCAACGAATTAGATAAGCACGCTAATGAGAAAATGTATTTTAGCACCGATCATCATTGGAATGCAATTGGAGCATATTATGCCTATGTCGCTTTTTGTCGTGGCGCTGGATTTACACCGGTCGATCGAAACAAAATGGAAAAAAGAATTAAGTATAATTTCCTTGGGTCTCTTTATCAGTTAACCCGTGACCCATCTGTGAAGGCGAATCCAGACACTATGGTCTATTATGTTCCTTATGTAACAACGACGGCTGTCCGCTATAATGCGAACAACTTCGACCGTCCAACCAAAGCAAATGTTTTTTCTCATGCCTCTAGTGGCGGTAATACCTATTTAACTTTCTTAGGAGGGGATGCTCCTTTAATAAAAATCACCACCTCTGTAAAAAATGGAAAAAAGGCCGTGGTAATAAAAAACTCAATGGGAAATGCCTTTGCTGTTTATCTAATCAGTCATTATGAAGAGATTTACGTACTTGATTTCCGCTATTCAAACCACAATCTTTTACAATTGATAGAGAAAAATAACATCAATGATTTAATCTTTGCTTTAGGAATGTACGGCGCGCAAAGCCAAGGTACAATTGGCATGATGCGCCGCTTAGCAACAAATAATGGCGTCCCAAAATACAAGCCACCTGTAGTCTCTTCTGATACGAATAAAGTGACAAGGCCAGTAAATGACACGCTAAAAATAGATTGAATTGAAAAATAGCCGATTATTTTTTCTGTTTTTTTTGTTTGTAGCGCATGCAAATGCTCAGCCTTATCCTGCGGGATTGAAGCTGGACTCTAGCTATAATTACATTCAGTTTTATTCTAAGGAGGTAGCTCAAAAACTCACCTCACATTTTGATAACACAGCCAGAGAAAAATTGGTTTTTGTGCATTACGGAGGAAGTCACATTCAAGCGGAGATTCCAACCACCATTGCAAGAAAAAGCTTTCAAGAAAAATATGGTAATGGAGGCAGAGGGCTGATTTTTAATTACGGTGCAGCCAATACATATTCCTCTGTAAACTACGAGTCTACTTTTGTTGGAACATGGGCGTATGTCAAAAGTTTTCAGGGACGAAAAGAAATACCGTTGGGTGTTTGCGGGATGTCTGTGGATACAAAATCGCCTAGTGCATCACTTAATTTTAAATTTAAATCGAAGTTAGAAACAGAAAATAGTCTCTTATATTTATTTTATGAAAAAGATGGTTCTGTTGGGGAATTTAGCATTTGGGTGGATTCTATTAATATATTAGCCGATAGTTCCAAGGTTAAGCAAACTGAATATGGCCTGGTGGTTTCTTGTCCTAAATCGCTAAGTTCAATTAGTATTAAAGTCGTGTGTTCCCCCGGAAAGCACTTTACATTTTATGGCTTTAACATCGAAAAAATAGCAGATCAAGGGGTGATATACCACTCAACAGGAGTTGGTGCAGCAGCGATTAGGTCGATATTAGTTTTAGATAAATTAGAACAGCAATTGCCGATTATTGAGCCGGACATTGTCTTTCTTGATTTTGGCACGAATGACATTTTGTACACGAACAAAATTGATCCAAGTTTAGTGGGGCAGGTCCAAAAAGCAATCACAAAAATAAAATCAATTAGTCCTGAGGCGCTTGTTGTGTTAACCTCTACTCAAGATTTGTTCTACAAAGGAAAGATGATCACAGCCGGCCCCGTATTTAGGGACTTGATGGATTCGATGGCTCGCGTTAATAATTGTTTGTTTTGGAATTGGTACGATTTAGCAGGGGGCTTAGGAACAATAAAAACATGGAATGAACTAGGATATGCTCAATCAGATGGGGTCCATTTAAACACAAAGGGGTATCATTTGAAGGGGCAAAAGATCTTTGAGTCATTTGAAAATACCTTGCTAAAAATAAAGGCAAGTCCTAGTATTTCATCTTTGGAAATAGCGGGTAAATTTTATCAGAATATTGACACCATACAAGTAGTTCAAGAAAAAGAAAGAACCCCACCCAAGAAAAAGCCAGTTGTAAAATCGTATACAGTAAAATCTGGGGACACCCTATCGCGAATCGCTCAGAAATACCACGTTACTGTTTCGGCATTAAAACGCAAAAACAACTTAAAAAGTGATCTTATCAGAACTGGGCAAAAATTAAAAATCCCTTAATTTTTAGTCTACATCTTTAATTAACTCCATTTAGCGAACTAGTGATTATCTATGGCTAATAGTAAGAAATCAAGGGGATAAGTATAAAACATAGCGATTTCCTTGACAAATGGGGTTTGGATAGTGTATCTTTGCATTCGGCAAATAAAAACGACCTTAAAAAATTGGTATGAGTAAAATGAAATTATCGGAGTTTAGCTTCGAATTACCAGAAGAATTAATAGCAGAATATCCATCAGAACATCGTGATGAGGCTAGGCTAATGGTAATTCATCGAAAAACAGGAAAGATTGAGCATAAATTATTTAAAGATGTTTTGAATTATTTTAGCGAGGGGGATGTTATGATCATGAATAACACACGGGTTTTTCCAGCAAGGATGTACGGTAATAAAGAAAAGACAGGCGCTAAAATTGAAGTTTTTTTGTTGCGTGAATTAAATCGTGAAAGCCTTTTGTGGGATGTACTTGTTGATCCAGCACGAAAAATTAGAATTGGGAATAAATTATATTTTGGCGATGATGATTCATTGGTTGCTGAGGTAATCGATAACACAACATCGCGTGGCCGAACGCTACGGTTTTTATTTGATGGCCCTTACGAAGAATTTAAGGCTAAAATAACTGAGCTTGGTGAAACACCATTACCTAAATATATTAAAAGAGCCGTAGAAGCTACTGACGAGGAACGATATCAAACCATATATTCAAAAGAAGAAGGTGCTGTCGCAGCTCCAACAGCAGGGCTTCATTTCTCTAGAGAATTATTAAAAAGGCTAGAACTTAAAGGGATTAATTTCGCTGAAGTTACACTTCATGTGGGTCTGGGCACTTTTAGATCCGTTGAAGTGGAAGATTTAACAAAGCATAAAATGGATTCGGAACAAGCGATCATTACGGAAGAAGCGGTACGAATTGTTAATGAAGCGAAAAAGAACAAAAAAAGAATTTGTGCTGTTGGAACTACTTCTATGCGTACGATTGAAACGTCTGTTTCCACAATGGGAGATTTGAAACCATTTAATGGATGGACAAATAAATTTATTTTCCCACCATACGAATTTTCGATTGCAGATAGCCTTATCACCAATTTTCATACGCCACTTTCTACCTTATTAATGATGATCTCAGCATTTTGTGGGCATGATTTAATGATGAGGGCGTATCAAGAGGCAATCAAAGAAAAATACAGGTTCTATTCGTACGGTGATGCAATGTTGATTTTATAAATCAATTGCTTATTTTAAGGATGTAATTTGTTTTCTTTCCTTTTCCTATAAGGATGAATTTACCTTGTATTAAATCCTTATTTGATAATACAAATTCTTCGTTTACTTTTTCTTTATTGACAGAAATAGCATTTGCTTTTAATTCTCTTCTAGCTTCGCCATTTGAAGATAAAAAACCTGATTTTGAAGACAAGGCATCTACAATTGTCAAGCCATTCATAAGTTCACTTGCTAGAATAGTTACTTGTGGAACACCTTCAAAGATGCTTAAAAAATCTTGCTCATTTAATCCCATTAAATCAGCTGAGGTTGATTTTCCAAATAAGATATTCGATGCAATGATTGCATTTTCTAGGTCTTCTTTACCGTGAACTCTTAGGGTAATGTCTTCTGCCAATTCTTTCTGAAGTAATCTTAAGTGCGGAGCCTCCTCATGTAAAACAATAATTTTGTCTATTTCAATTTTCGACTTCAAGGTAAAAATACGAATGTAATTCGCAGCATCTATATCACTGGCATTGAGCCAAAACTGATAAAATTGATATGGCGTGGTTTTTAATGGATCAAGCCAAACGCTTCCCCCTTCCGTTTTTCCAAATTTCGTTCCGTCTGCTTTCGTTATGAGTGGCGTGGTTACAGCATAGGCCTCTTTTCCAGATTTTCGTCGAATTAATTCCGTCCCTGTAACAATATTCCCCCATTGATCCGACCCGCCTAATTGCAAAATGCAATTTTTATGCTCATTTAAATAGTAAAAATCGTAACCCTGTACTAACTGGTAGCTAAATTCTGTAAATGACAAACCGGTTTCTAATCGCGATTTCACTGAATCTTTCGATAGCATGTAATTGATGGAGATGTGTTTTCCTACATCACGAATAAAATCTAGAAATGAAAAATCCTTAAACCAGTCGTAATTATTTACCATTTCAGCCGAATTTTTACCCACCCCAAAGTTTAAGAATTTTTCCAGCTGCTTTTTGACGCAGGCTACATTGTGATCGAGTGTTTCTGAATCCAGTAAATTCCTTTCTTTTGATTTTCCAGAAGGATCACCGACCATTCCGGTCGCACCACCAACAAGAGCGTATGGCTTATGGCCAGCAAGCTGAAAATGTACCAAGGTCATTATTTGTACTAGATGTCCAACATGTAATGAATCCGCAGTTGGATCAAAGCCAATATAGCCACTTGCCATTTTATTGTTGAGTGCATCTTCAGTCCCTGGCATGATGTCATGAATCATTCCTCTCCAGCGCAGTTCTTCAATAAAATTTTGGGGCATTTTTATTTCGTTAGGTTTTTAAATACTTCTTCTAAGCTTTTTTTCTCAACGGTCATGGTCAAGACTAACCAGCTATTATTTTGGGCATGCTGCGCAATCTCTTTGCGCAGATCAAATTCGATCTCTGAAGCAATAAGCCAACCATTTTTTATAGCTTCTATTTTTTTAATACCCTTAATCACCTCTAGTTGCTTTTTTGTAATTGGCTGATCAAACTCTACATATACAGTTTGCTCTTCTTTTTCTTGTTGTAGTATATTAGGCGTGTTGTTTGCGACAATACACCCTCTGTTTATAATAACCAAGCGATCACAGTAAGCCTCTGCTTCTTGCATGATATGGGTTGAAAGAATAACCGTTTTTTGTTTCCCAATTGTTTTTATTAGCTCTCTAATTTCAACTAACTGATTCGGATCTAGGCCAGACGTCGGTTCATCGAGAATTAATACTTGCGGATCGTGTATAATCGCTTGGGCCAATCCAACTCGTTGGCGATATCCTTTTGATAAGGCACCAATTTTTTTATTTTTCTCTATTCCTAAACCCACAGCATCAATCATTTCATTTACTCTGCTTTTTAGTTTATTGATTTTGTAAATTCCTCCAACAAATTCTAGGTACTCTTTAATATACATGTCAAGATAAAGCGGATTGTTCTCTGGTAAATAACCAATTAATTTCCTTGTTTCTAAATTATCCACATCCACTTTCATCCCACAAACATGAACTTCGCCAGCATTTGAGGGAATAAATCCAGTTATTATTTTCATAGTTGTAGATTTTCCTGCGCCATTAGGCCCAAGAAAACCAACTATTTCTCCTTGCTTAACAGAGAACGAAACATCGTTCACAGCGGCTTGTTGACCGTAATATTTAAAAAGATTTTTTACTTCTATTGACATGCTCGACGAAGGTAATTAAAAAAGATTAATTGTCGTTTAGTCTTGTTTCTTTTGACACATAAATTGCAAAGAAAAAAGCAAAAAATGTCACCCCTGTTTGTGTTTCAAGAGTATCTTCTAAGAGAAAAGAAATAATTGAAATGCTGACAAATAAGATTCCTAAATAATTTTTATCTCTGATCTGTTTCGAAAAAAATGCAGCTTGTAAATAGAGAAATAAGAGGATCCCAAAAATACCAAAACTTAACCAATAGGTAAGGTATGAATTATGTGCACGGATTCTATTTTCTTTGATTAAAAGAGATCTATTCTCGTTATATTTTTTCTCAAATTCGTCGGCGACATCCCCAGCACCTACTCCGAACAACCAATTTTTTTGAATGATTTGCCATGCTGTTTGCCATGATTCGATGCGCTGCAATAGCGAATGTCCATTTGGGTTTTGAGGATGTTGTATTTGATACCTCAATCCGTACATTCTTGCGATAAGGCCAAATCTGGTTTCATTAACATCTGCATAGCCATTTTCAATATTTTGTACATCACTTTTATTAAGACTACTAAGCCCAAAAGCGTTACGCGGTAATTTTTTTGAGTCCAAATACCTTGATAAAGTGGTTTTTAATGATTGTTTTTTTAAATCTAGGCTATCGAAATCTAACAGGGATATTTTATTCCATTTTTCGCGCATCTCTGGAATATTTCCCCAATTTGATGTTGTTTCTTTGGAAGGATTAAAAAGAAACAGCGTAAGGGCGATTAATGAAATGCCTCCGGCGGCAAGGCCGCTTATTATTAGCCATTTCATTTGCTTGTACTGAAGGACAGCTTGAATGGTAATAACAATTATTAATGCAAGTAAACCGGATAAGACTTGACTGTAATAGGTGTAAAAAATAAACCAAGCCCCAATTAGGAACCAAAGTAGGCGTGGCTTTTTTAGTTCACGACTTAAAAATAGGCAGATGCCAAATCCAAAGGCAATTAAGACAGCATATCTGATATGCGACCCAAATAATGAAAGCTCACGAATATCTTTAACCGAATGATTAGCCAAAGCAAATTGATAAGTGCAAAAATTGATAACGGAAGTAACTAATAAACTGAGGGTGAATAATAAGTAAAGCCATTTACGTTCTGATTTTTCAATGGGTTTAGCAATGAGTAGCACTGGGATTACTAAAAGCGGTGCCTTTACTCTTAAATCATTGAGCCCATAGGAAAGATTTTCACTCCAAAGAAGGCTTATTAGGTGCAAAAGATAGAAAGCAACGATTAGGTGCAAGAAATGGTTTTCTTTTATTTTTTGCCAATACAATTTGAAATTTGCTTCAAGTAATAAATTAAGCGAACATAATATCATGGTAATCGACATCAGAAACTTACTACAAACCAAACCGACTAACATTAAACCAATTAACCAAAGGTAAATTCGATCACTTTTCCTTTTATTAAAAAACCAAATTTTTTGATTAGTCATTCACTTTTACTTTTTCAATATAGCGTTGTAGGCATTTACATTTCCTGCTGTTTCGATTGCTTTTACTACAACGGGATCGTGCTGGAAGGAATTAATAGTTCTACCCTTTTGATAATAATACCGGGATACAATTTCACTCTCAAGCAACTCAGTAATCTCATCCCTTCTTTTTTCTAGGTCTGCCTCTTGGTTTGCGCGCACTTTAACTAAAGTATTTTCGTATTCCATTTTTATATCTTCGAATACACCTTCTTTTTCTGCGGCATCTTTCAATTTAGTTAACGATTCTTCTGCTAAAGAAGTATAATTTAGTTTTGCATTTGCCACATAATTTTTAAAAACGAGGTATTCTGCATCAGACAAGTGAAAATTATTAGCGCCCGAAATTTCTTTATTTGAGGCATGGTATTCGGTAGCATAATTAAAGAAGATATTTTTTATAAAAAGAAGCGTAGCTAAACGACTCAAATCTTCCTTTTTCAAAGATAGATCGGGATCAATTCCTCGGCCATCAACTACCTCACGACCATTTTTTGTTTTGAATATTTGCAACAAGGAATCGGGTATATCTTTAGGCTTTGTTCCGGCCTCTTTATCATAATATTCCAATCGTTGAACACAACGACCTGAAGGAGTATAGTATTTCGCAATAGTGATTTTTACCTTAGAACCATATTTTAAATCATAGGTGCGCTGAACTAATCCTTTACCGTAACTTTGCTCCCCTATAATTACAGCTCGGTCCAAATCCTGCAAGCTACCAGCAACAATTTCGCTTGCGGATGCAGATCCTTCATCTATTAATACGATCAATGGAATATCCAAAGCAATTGGTTCTTCCATCGTTTTATAGACATGATTTTCTTCTTTTACTCGTCCTTTCGTGAATAC
>CAMCQW010000015.1 GCA_945877045.1 Chryseobacterium gleum | reverse complement strand
GAACTTGTTAAAAATGTGGATATTTATACCGGTGGATTTGAATCAAAATATGGCGGACGTATTTCTTCTGTCATGGACATCACCTACAGAGATGGCAACCGCAAAGAATTTGGTGGGAAGTTATCAACCTCTCCTTTTTTGGCAAAGTTGGTCCTTGAAGGGCCGATTGGAAAAATTAAAAATGACAAACCAGCAGCTGGATCTTATATCTTTTCCGCTAAACACAGTTTACTGGATTACACCTCGAAAGCCCTTTATCCAAATATCAATGAAGGAAATGGATTACCATTCAATTTTACAGACTTATACGGCAAGGTTACCTTCACAGGCGATGGTGGTTCGAAAGTGAGTGTCTTTGGCTTCCACAACCAAGACAGTGTAAATTATTCAGTGGCCGATTTAAATTGGGAAGCTTCTGGTGGCGGATTAAATTTTCTTTTGATTCCGAGTGGCTCACCCGTATTTATTCGCGGCCACGTTAATGGAAGTAATTTCCAAACAACGTTTTCTGAATCTGGCGTTGAACCTCGTTTTTCAAAAATAGGTGGATTTGATCTTGGATTTGATTTTAGTTATTTCCTTAAGAACGAAAGCGAAATGAATTATGGATTTAATTTAAATGGTTTTAATACCGAATTTGTTACTTACAATGAGGTACAACGAAAAATTGAAGCTACTAATTTTACAACGGAAATTGGTGGGTATTTTAATTACCGACATGTTGGTTTACGTTGGGTATTCCAAGCAGGATTTAGAGTGCAAGCCTATACTTCGTTGGGAACCATTTCTCCCGAACCTAGATTAGGACTCAAGTATAATGCTACTGAAAAGCTACGATTCAAATTTTCTGGAGGAAGGTATTCTCAAAACTTTACCTCAGCATCATCGGACAAAGATGTCGTAAACTTATTTAATGGCTTACTGTCTGCCCCTACCAACGTTCAGAGTAATTTCATCAATGAATTTCAACAAGTGAATAAAGTTAATAATGGCTTGCAATATGCTTGGCACGCAATTATCGGAACTGAATATGATCTTGGAAATAATTTAAGTATTAATGTAGAAGGATATTACAAATATTTCTCTCAATTAAGCAATATAAATCCAAACAAATTATACGAAGATATCGCGCAGTTTGAGCAGATTGACGACGTATTTAAAAAAGATTTTGTCATTGAATCAGGTCAGTCATATGGGCTTGATTTTTTAATCAAATACAGCAAAGACCGCTTATTTCTATGGGCAGTTTATTCATTGGGTAAGTCAACGCGTTGGGATGGATTTTCGCAATATGCGCCCGTATTTGACCGTAGACACAACGTGAATTTGGTAGGTTCTTATTCATTTGGAAAGAAGAAAGATTTGGAATTAAATATGCGCTGGAACCTAGGTTCAGGCTTACCCTTTACACCAACTGCTGGATACTACCAAGCTGAAAATTTCTCTGGTGGTGTAACTACCGATTATGTGACCAACAATCCTTCTACGGTTTCTACGATTTTAGGTGCCTTTAATAGCCAACGATTACCTTATTATCATCGCTTAGACATTACCTTGAAAAAGCACATTGTTTTCAAAAATAAAAATGTATTGGAACTAATTGGAAGCGTTACGAACGTTTACAATAGAAAAAATATTTTTTACGTGAATAGAATCAGTTCAAAAGAAATTTATCAATTCCCACTGTTACCTAGTTTTGGAGTAAGTTTTAAATTTTAACGATGGCGAAAATTAGTCCTTTTAGAGCTATTCGTCCTAAACGGGACAAAGTGCATCTGGTAGCAACGAGGCCCTTTTACACCTATAAGAAAAATGTACTGAAAGCAAAAATGGAAGACAATCCATTTACTTTCTTGCATATTATTAATCCTGAATTCAAGCAAACCACCAAAACAAAAGCCAATTCAAAAGAACGCTTCCAAACCGTTAAGAAACGATACGAAGAATTCCTTGCTTCGGGTATTATTTTTAAAGAAAAAAATCCATCGCTCTACATTTATCGACAAACTACAGTAGCTAAGGTTTTTATTGGAGTAATCGGTGGCGCTAGCGTGGCAGACTATGAAAATGGACTAATAAAAAAACATGAGGCAACATTGACAAGCAGGGAAACCATGTTCACAAGCTATTTAGAAGAAGTCGGTTTCAATGCCGAACCTGTATTACTGACTTACGCAGGAAGTGACACGATAAATTCAATTATAAGTTCAGCTATACAAGAGCGACCAGAATATGAATTTACCACCACAGATCTAATAAAACACGAATTATGGGTAGTGAGCCAGGAATATGCTAAACAAATTCAAGAGGCCTTTAATTCTATTCCTTGCACGTATATAGCCGATGGGCACCATCGTTGCGCTTCCTCCGCTAGCTTAGCCAATAATCGGCAGAATAATGGCCAAGCTGTATTAGGTGCGGAAAATTTTTTGGCGTATTTCGTTGAAGAAAATAACTTGTACATCTTAGCCTTTAACAGATTAGTCAAATCCTTAGGTGGGTATTCAAAAGCAACATTTTTGCATGCGCTGGCAGCATTAGGTAAAGTTGAATTATTGAGCGAAGCCAGAACACCATTGAAGGAACACGAGATTTGTATATACCTAGAGAATGAATGGTATAGTTTACTTTTAGTTGATTACCTCATCGAAGTAGATCATGCTGTAAATTCACTCGACAGTCAAATGCTTACAGAATTTATTCTTAAACCACTGCTTGGAATCGAGGACCTAAAAACGAGTGATCAGGTTGAATTTGTGCCAGGAAATCAAGATTTATCCGTAATTTCTGCAAGCGTAGATAGTGGGAAATTTGCCATTGGTTTTGTTCTTTACCCTTTGAGTATAGAACAAGTTAAAAAAGTGGCAGATCAACAATTGAATATGCCACCAAAAACAACCTATGTAGAACCAAAATTACGGAGTGGATTAACCAACTACGACATCAACGAATGATAAAAGAACAACTCCAAAAAATTAACGAAGAAATTCCCTCGAACGTTCTACTCATCGCTGTTTCCAAAACCAAACCGAACGAGGATTTATTAGAAGCTTACGACGCAGGACAAAGGCATTTTGGTGAAAACAAGGTGCAAGAACTTTGCGAAAAATGGAATTCATTACCAAAAGACATTCATTGGCATATTATCGGACATTTACAAACGAATAAAGTAAAATACATCGCCGAGTTCATCCACCTCATTCATGCGGTGGATAGTTTAAAATTATTACAGGAAATTGACAAGCAAGCCAAAAAACACGAGCGCATCATCCCTTGTCTTCTTCAGTTTCATATTGCCAAAGAAGAAAGTAAATTTGGCTTGAGTATTTCTGAAGCCGAAGCACTTTTACAAACTTCCGTTTACGCAACACTTACCAACATACGCATCGCTGGCGTAATGGGAATGGCATCATTTGTTGATGACGAAAAACAAATTACTAATGAATTTAATGAGCTGGCACAAATTTATACCACGCTAAAAAACAACTACTTTAAAGACGTAGCTTCCTTCCGAGAAATTTCCATGGGAATGAGTGGCGATTATCCAATAGCTATCAAATGCGGAAGCACGATGATTCGGGTTGGAAGTACCATATTTGGAGGAAGATAATTGTAAACCTATCCTTTATTTCCTCCTTTCTTGCAATCGAAAATCAATTCAGAGATTAAGCTCGGTGCAAGGTATTTGTTTGCAATTTCAATTAATTCTTGTGTGGTTAAACGATCAATTCCTTCATGAATTTCTTTAATTGTATCGATTTGATTAAAGGCCAATAAACTTTTTCCTAAGCCCAACATAAGTCCCACGTTACTATCCATTCCCAAGGACATGTGTCCTTTAAATTGTTTTTTAGCACGAGCCAACTGAGCAGAAGACAAGCCCTTATCACACAATCGTTCAATTTCTTTTTTAGCCAGAAGAATGGCCTTATCGATATTTTTGGGATCGGTACCTAAATATACACACCAAAAACCAGTATCAGAAAAAGAGGTATAACTTGCATCAACAGCATATGCCAAACCATGCTTCTCTCGGATCGCTAATGTCAACCGTGAATTTAAGGCAGGGCCACCTAAGACGTTAATCAACAAACCCATACCGCGACGGTCTTCGTGAAGATAACTTGGTCCCATGCCACCAATTACAGCATGTGATTGATAATTGGCTTCTTTCGTCCGAATCGAAAAAGGTTCATAGGGACCGATCAAATCATAAATTGGCCGTTCGGCCCTATTAGGCAGCGAAATTAATGCACTTTCTAACAAAGCCACTAATTTGATTTTGGAATAATTTCCAACATAAGAAACCACCAAATTATCTGAGGTAAAGTGAGTGTCCACAAAGGAAATTAAATCTTCGCGTTTAAACCCTTTGACACTTTTTTTAGTTCCTAAAATATTATTTCCAAGTGGGTGATTCGGAAATAAATGTGCTTCAAAATCATCAAAAATTTTATCGCTTGGACTATCTAAGTAGGAATTTAATTCATCAAGAATGACTAATTTTTCTTTTTCCAATTCTTCGGCTGGAAAAGTAGAATTCAAGGAGATATCAGCCAAAAGATCAATCGCACGAGAAACATATTGTTGCGTAATAGAAGCATACAAGCAAATTTCTTCTTTAGCGGTAAAAGCATTTAATTCACCTCCCACATCATCCAAACGCGAAAGTACCTGTAAGCCTTTTCGTTTGGAAGTCCCTTTAAATACACAATGCTCTAAAAAATGAGCTAAACCTACTTGCTGGCTTTGTTCAAATTTTGAACCCGCCAAAAAAGTAAAGCCTACATGAGAAACTTCAGTCGATTTGTACAAATAGACTAAACGAACCCCATTCGATAATGTAAAACAAAGCGGTTGAATATCTTTCATTAAGGATTTTTTCTATAAATCTTCCAATTCCCTTCGAAAGCTTCAAAGACAATGCGATCGTGTAAGCGAGATGGTTTACCCTGCCAAAATTCTATTAGCATAGGCGTAAGAGCATACCCTCCCCAATGCGGTGGACGTGGAACATTCTCTCCAAATTTATTTTCATAAAACGCCATTCGCTCCAATAGTTCTTTTTGATCAAGTAATTCATCCGATTGATGAGAAGACCAAGCGCCCAATTTGCTTTGCAGAGGACGCGAATCAAAGTAAGCATCACTGACAGACTCGGGTAATTTTGATACAAGTCCTTCTATCCTAACCTGCCGTTCACTTTTAGGCCAGAAGAAAAGCATTGAAGCCTTGGGGTTATTTTCAATTTCTTTGCCTTTTTGACTGGCATAATTGGTGTAAAAAATGAAAGCCTCATCTAGTAGCTCTTTTAAATAAACGATGCGTGAACTAGGTTGTAAATCAAGACTAACGGTTGACACAACGCAGGCATTTGATTCTAATTCACCTGAAGCAATTGCTTCGTCAAACCAACGACTAAAGAACACATAAGGATTTTTTTCTCCATTAGTAGCTAGGCTACCCTTTGTGAAATCTTGGTGATTATTTTTAAGATCCCTTAAATTATCACTCATTTTCATCGTCTAATTCATCCACCAAATTACTTTCGGATTCCTCCTCATCAGAGCCCGATGCACTAAAAATAGCACCTTTACTTTGGATAAGATTCTCCGCATCTAAAACCGTATTTTCTGAACTAATTTCATCAACTATTTCCGTAATAACCTTACTAATTGTGGCCACATCATCCTCATGATAAGGGAATATTTCAACAATCGGCGAGGTAGCAACAATAGTTATTTTAAAATCTATCATTAAAGTTGACAAACTTTCTTGTACCCTGATATAGGCATCTTTTACATTTGGTGCAGTCACTAAGTAATTCTGTGAAATGGTTTTTTTCTTGTCACCTTCACCCTCATCGTCTACTTTATCATAGGTAACTTTACATTTATACCATGTTTCTGAATCATCGTATGCGAAAATATCATGGACATCAGTTCGCGCAATACCGACAACGGTAAATTCGCCACGAATTAATGCACCAAGTTCTTCGTAAATTCTTGCTTCCGCATCTGTAAACGTCATTGCAGCCAACATATAAGGCTCAGACACACGTTTAAATGTCCCATTTTCTAATTGCTTCGTGTACTTAACCTTAACGGTAAACCAATTGTTCATCTTGAAATAAATTTAGTCAACAAAGATAAGATTCAAAGTAGCATTAATAGCAAATCTTGAAAATATATTTATTTACAAAATGGAACGGCTTTAATCGAAAATTCGACCAAAACCAAAAGGAAGTAATTGGATGACAGAATCCAAAATCATGGTTCTTCCATCTTGATTGACTAATAGTACACGAATAGACTGTTTTTGCCTGTTTTCAGACTCCAGCATTACTTGTCTGCAGGAACCACAAGGCGAAAGCAACTGCGAAGCAGGCATAAGATCTCCTTTCGCGACGATGCACAAGGTAATCACTTTTTTATGCGGAAAATTAGCCCCGGCATAAAATAGCGCCACCCTTTCAGCACAAATACCAGAGGGGAAAGCCGCATTTTCTTGGTTATTTCCTAAAACGAAAGATCCATCATCCATTTTAGCACAAGCCCCTACCTTAAATTCGCTGTAAGGAGCATACGCATTTTCCATCGCCGCATAAGCTTGTTCAACTAAAACATGTTCTTCAATGGGTAACTCTTTCCAATTTGACAACAGGTCATAGTTAAATTCAAATCTTTCCTTCATACTAGTTTATTAGGCGATGATTTACGCAAGATATCGCGCTTTGTTTCGTAAAAAATGATAAATCCTAGTCAATTCTATTTCTAACAATTGAAGTGACCTTGTCCACAAATTGGATCGGGTGAAAAGTTCGCCATTCAAGGTCGTCTAATTCTCCCCCCATAACGAGGTATTGATCAATATTAATTCGGCTTAACTCCTTAGAAACATGGTCATGAAAATTAACCAGGGCAATCCATCCATCTTCCACCTCATCGAACCATTCTTCATAATAGCAATCGTCAGAATAATGAAAATTCAATACATTTTCACCAATAAGAATAAACTTATCGATGCCCTGATTTATTAAAACATCCACCACTTCTCTTTTCAAGACCATAATATCGTTTCCTATGGCATCATTCCATTCACCGATGAATTCAATTACAGCAGAACGACTTTCATAATCAACGAATAATATTTTCAAAAACAAGGTTTCAGACCCCATGTTGTCCCATTGAGGATGAATGTAAAAATTGTAAATCTTATTAGTATAGTGGCTCTCACTATATTCAACTTCGAAGAAAGGAGAAATTGCATCTTCGGAAGCGATGTAATACCCTCGCCAATTAAAAAAGGGTTCAATAAAATGCATGCTGTAAAATTAAGCGTAGAAAACGAAATTGAGAAATAAAATTAATAGTAAATTCGCAATCTGACGATCCAAAAAGTCATAATTAAAAGTGGGGAAAGATAAACTACGCAGATTTGAAGCCATAAAATCATTTGACAATGTTCATGAGCCTGTCCGTGATCAACTGTTCAAAAACACGGGCCAATGGAACAAAAACGTTTTCATGAACTCCGGAAAATTAGTTCTCGAACTTGGTTGTGGCAAAGGGGAATATAGCGTGGGGCTTGGTGAATTATTCCCGGAGAACAACTATATAGGCGTTGATTTAAAGGGAAATAGGATTTATATTGGCGCCAAACAAGCCATAGAAAAAGGATTGGATAATGTAGCGTTCTTGCGCACCCGAATCGATTTTATTGATGATTACTTTGCAAAAGATGAAGTGGATGAAATCTGGCTAACTTTTTCAGACCCACAACCTAATAAGCCTAGAAAACGACTCACATCAACTCTCTTTATTGATCGATACCGTAAATTTTTGAAGCCCGGGGGATTGATCCATTTAAAAACAGATAGCGACTTGTTGTATGAATCAACTATTGAAGAAATTGAAAACAATCAATATTGTTTAGTAGACAACCAACCCGATTTATATGCTTTTTTAGAGCAGGAAGAAGGACACGCTGACCATGCCATCTTTTCAATAAAAACGCACTACGAAAAATTATTTGTCAATCGTGGACATAAAATAAAGTATTGTTGCTTTACCATAAATTGATAACTGAAAAATGAATAAAAATCCAAATGGGTTATATCTGACTAATTCGAGATATGTGGGTTCCGAGGGCCGCGAAAGTCTTTATGACCTTTGCATCCCAGAAAACGCAAATGGTCAACTTATTATTTTTGTACATGGCTTTATGGGATTCAAAGATTGGGGAGCTTGGCATTTAGTGCAGGACTTTTTCACCAATAAAGGATATGCATTTTGCAAATTCAATTTAAGTCATAATGGAGGAACAGTGGAGAATGGGATTGATTTTCCAGACGAATTATCTTTTGGAAAGAACACCTACTCTTTTGAAGTAGAGGACCTTGTTAGCCTTACAAAAAAAATTAGTTCCCACTTTGAAAAAGTGCCGCAAATTCACCTTATTGGACATTCAAGAGGCGGAGCAACTGCGCTTCTTGCTGCAAGAACCATTGGAGCTTCGACACTCTGTTTATGGGCATCCATATCTTCCATTGCAGCACGTTTTCCAACAAATGATGAATTAAAGAAGTGGGAAGAAGAAGGAATAAGATACATTCAGAATTCCCGTACGCAGCAAAAATTGCCACAAAATTTTTCATTATACACAGATTTCATAAAAAACCAAGAAAAACTAGATCTTGAAAGGGCGTGTAAAAAGCTCGAAATTGCCGTTTCAATTTTTCATGGGGAGCAAGACAATTCAGTAGATCCTTCTGAAGGATTACTACTAGCGGGGTGGACAACTAGTGAACTTAGCATGATAAAAGATACGGACCATGTCTTTGGTTCAAAACATCCTTGGGTAGAAAACGAATTACCCGAAAAATTAGACGAACTTTGCAATAAGACACATGCATTTTTATTGAAAAAATAACTTTGCAATCAAAAGAGGAAATGAAAATACTGGTTACAGGAGCGGATGGATTATTAGGTAGTAATTTAGTACGTGAATTATTGGGGAGAAATTATGAGGTAACTGCGCTAGTGCAAGAACTAAAAGTTTATCCCACCTTAGCTAATTTACCCATAAAGATGGTAAAGGGCGATTTACTCGACCCAATTAGTATTCATAAAGCATTGAATAACATGGAGATTGTTATTCATTGTGCCGCTAATACAAGTATGTTTCCACCGAGACAAGAAATAGTGAATAGAGTAAATTTGAATGGCGTTGAAACCATTATCAGTGCTTGTAAGGAAAACCAAGTAAAACGATTAATCTATGTGGGCACAGCAAATTCATTTGGATCAGGAACGCAGACTAATCTTGGCGATGAAACAAGAGCCTATAATGCGCAGAAATATGGTTTAGACTACATGGATTCGAAATATAAAGCCCAAAAAATAATCCTTGAAGAAGTGGCCAACGGCAGCTTAGATGCTGTAGTCGTTAACCCAACCTTTATGATTGGCCCCTATGATAGCCGACCAAGCTCAGGTGAAATGCTACTTGGCATTTACTTTAAGAAAGTTCCTGGCTATACATTAGGCGGAAAGAATTTTGTGGCGGTTAAAGATGTCGCTACTGCCATTGCGAATGCCATTACCATGGGCAAGAAGGGGGAATGCTATATCCTTGGCAATGAAAATCTAAGTTACCAAGCAGCCTTTGAGAAAATTTCAAAGGTGGCACAGGTTAAATCCCCCCGTTTTAAGTTATCGACGCCCCTAGTACGATTCTATGGAAAAGCCAATTCAATTCTCGGTAAACTATTTAAATTTTCACCAAAATTATCTTACGAGTTAGCGATACTTGCCTCAGAGGAACATTATTATTCCTGCGCTAAAGCAAGAAAAGAACTCAATATGCCACAAACACCGATTGAAATAGCGATAGCGGATTGTTTTTCTTGGTTCAAGGAAAATAACTATTTAACTAAAAAATAAATGGAGACAATAGCAGTAGACTTTAATTGGAAAGCGACGGACTTAGGTCCTGTTTTATCGATATTAATGGCATTAGTATTTTTTTGTTTGTATTGGTTTATTGCCAAATCGAATCGAATAAAAATGCTATTTCTATCAAAATACGAATCCGATCAAGCTTTATTTAAGCATCTATTTTTTACAAAAATAGCAGGGTTTATTAGCATGGGAATATTTCCCATAATTGCTTGTTTAGTCATCTTGAAAGGCACTTCCCTAGACGATTACGGCCTTACATTCAACTCAAAAACAACCATGTTTTCAGTTGTTTGGACAATTATCCTATCGTTAATAGTGATCCCAATTGGTTACTTCAGCGCAAAAAAACCCAAAAATTTAGTTAACTATCCCCAAGCAAGATCGAAGGTCTGGACTAAAAAAATGATGGGCTTAGAAGCACTGGCGTGGTTCCTATATTTATTCGCTTATGAATTACTTTTCAGAGGCGTATTACTTTTTCCAGTGGCTGCATCGATCGGAATATGGCCAGCAATCGCTGTGAACATTGCGCTTTATTCCGCTACCCATATTCCAAAAGGGCTTGATGAAACAATTGGCGCCATACCCCTTGGTTTTGTGTTGTGCATCCTCACACTAATGTCCGGCACTATTTGGATTGCATTTATTGTTCATGTGGTGATGGCTTGGACGAATACATTTACCGCATTGCATTTTAATCCAGAAATGTCCTACTATAAGAAAAAAGTCTAAAATGGATAAAGTAGCAGTGCATGCCTCTACCCTACTTGCATTAAGCAATAAAATAGCTAGCCTGCAAGAAATTTTAGACGATACGTACAAATCGACTGTTGATGACACCAAAAGCTCCGCAGGAGACAAGCACGAAACATCCATAGCGATGACTCAACTTGAGCAGGAAAAACTAAGTACGCAAATGAATGAGTTCTTAAAACAACAACGAACTTTAATTGCCATTAACCCAAACACAAAACATCAAAAAATCATGCAAGGAAGCCTTGTTGAAACTAAGCAAGCATGGTATTATTTTTCAATTGGAATCGGCTTAATCACTGTAGAAAACACCGTTATTTTTGCCATCAACGCGGATTCACCTTTGGGTCAATTAATGATGATGAAAAAATCAGGGGAAAGCGTTACTTTTAATGGTATGGTAACAGAAATAATTGCTGTTTATTGAGGAAAATTGACTTACCTTTGATCAAAATAAATGAATGAGTCGTTTTTGGCACTTTTTCTTACTACTCACTTGTATTTTCGCACTTGAAGGGACTTTATTTAGCCAATCATTAATTATCAATGAAGTCTCCCAAGGCCCTTCCGGATCAAAAGAATACGTTGAATTATTAGTTGTTCCAGGAATAAATTATAATCCATGTTCTGCAGGAACAAGCTGCCTAGATCTAAAAAACTGGATCATTGACGATAATAATGGCTATTTTTCAAATGGACCAAGTGTTGGTGAAGGGGTAGCACCTGGTTGTATTCGGTTTGCTAACAATAGCTTTTGGAGTTGTATCCCTGTCGGAACCTTAATTGTTATCTACAACGATGCAGACCTTAATACATCATTACCTGCACAAGATTTAAGTATGTTGGATAATAATTGTCGCTTGGTAATTCCAGTATCGTCTACCCTATTTGACAAACATGCTACATCTCCATCGACAGGAACAGGCCAAAATTATCCACTAGCTGGATTTGTCGCAGGGGGGAATTGGAATAACATTGGCATGGCGAATACCGATGATTCGTTTCAAATTTATAGTTCAGGTAATTATTTCGTTCCTGTACATTCAGTAAGTTGGGGAAACAACAACAGCACCGTAATAATTTATTTTATTGGACCTGCTACCAACAGCGTTTATAGCTTCACCAATAATTTTTCAAATAACCCAACAGTTCAAGCCAACTGGACGGCAGGTTCTTGTACTGCTCCAAACAACCAAACTCCGGGTGCCGCCAACAATGCTGCCAATCAAGCATATATAACTTCGTTAACGAATAATTGCGTTCCAATTCAAGCTATTCAGGCCAATTTAAGTGTCTCAATTCCTGCCAATTGTGCTTGTAATGCATCTGTTTCAGCTGCACCAACTGGAGGAAGTGCTTATACCTATGTTTGGATGAACAGTGCACAAGTTCCCATTGGTCAAACAAATGCTACGGCAAGTAATTTATGTGCTGGCTGGTATTATTGTCAGGTTAGCTCTGCAAGTGGATGCGTGATTCTTGATAGTATCCAAGTGCTAAATAGCGCACCTATAACTGAACCATTGTTCGCAAATATTGGCGCAATTTGTCAAAATGCACCCGCCCCAATTCTGCCAAATGTTTCTACAAATGGGATTACCGGTATATGGAGTCCGCCCACCATTTTAACGAATGTGTTGGGAAATACGGTTTATCAATTCACGCCAACGGCAGGCCAATGTGCCGACACTGCAAGCGAGGTAGTTTTTATAATAAATGGCGCCCCAGCAACTTTTACCATTGACACAAGTTATTGTGTCTATGCTTTACCAACAGCGCTCCCATTAACATCAACGAATGGAATAACCGGTACCTGGAGTCCAGCCATTATTAATACAACTAGTGCAAGCCAAACAAGTTATACCTTTACACCACAGGCCGGACAATGTGCTATTGGGACGAGTATTACCATTGAGGTATTGGATAGCATTCCACCATCGTTCTTTTATTTTGGCACGTATTGTATTAATGAAACGCCATTGTCTCTGGAGTTACAATCCACAAATGGCTACAATGGAACGTGGAGTTCAAACGCTATAAATACGAGTATTCAAGGCGTGGCATTTTACACCTTTACACCATTCAACCAGGCGAATAACTGCGTTACGAATTTTATCATGAACATCGTCGTTACCGATTCCATTGTTCCGTCATTTACCCAACTAGGCCCATATTGTGTTGGCGATGTAGCACCGCTTATGCCAACTCAATCGAACGAAGGTATTTCGGGGAGCTGGTCTCCTAACCCAATCAATACGAGTGTTGCTGATACCCTAAGCTTTTTCTTTACTTCCGTTCAAATGGCATGCACCACGAATGGATCGATGGAAATTGTTATCGCATCATCAATTGTCGTAGATGCTGGTAATGACACAACCGTTTGTGCTGGAAGTCCAATTTTATTAACAGGGAGTGGCGCCACCAGCTACAATTGGTCGAATGGCATACAAGACAACGTTACTTTCATCGCGAATACGACCACCAATTACACCTTAACTGGAACCACGGGTTCGTGTCAAGATACTGATGACGTATTAGTAACCGTTATTCCGGTACCATCTGCTGCCGGTACAGGGAACGTTACAGGAAACAACGCACAATTCACCAACACCACCACAAATGGCACGAACTATTTTTGGAATTTTGGAGATGGGACTACCACAACAACAGGTAACCTATCCGGCGTCGTTCATGATTATATTTTACCAGGAACCTATCAAGTGGAGCTCATTGCGAATAACAATGGCTGTTTAGACACCACCTATATCAGCATTACCATCCTTCCAGTCATTCCACCAGAACCACCAGAACCCGAAATTCCGCTAGACGTTGTCATCCCGAATTTCTTTACACCAAATGGTGATAATGAGAATGAAGTTTATCAATTACTTCTGCAGGGCGATAGCACCTTCAATGCAGTAATATTAAATAGATGGGGAGAACCAGTCAAAGAATTAACGGAACTAAGTCCAAGTTGGGATGGTAAATTTCAAGAAAAAGATTGCACGGAAGGCGTTTATTTTATTTTATATAAATTAATAGGCATCAATCAAACCACCAAAGAGGGGCATGGATTTTTTCATTTGATTAGGTAGTTATCTGAATGAATCAATTAAAATTATACATGATCATGTTAGGTTGCCGTCCAGCAGGCAGAAACACCGAACAGCATGATATATTTTTCGGAATTGGAAGCTCTATTACCGAACTAATTCCCCAACTTAATGCATTCTGGCCTGAGGCAAAAGGAAAAATTCACATTGACGCATGGCGAGAAGTGAACTATGTCGATCAACACAAAATAGAAATCGTTGCCAAAGGACAAGAGACCTCCAATGAAACGCAATTATTTTTCATCAATCTGGGTGGCTACAAAGAAAATGAATTCGAAGAATACCACTACAAAATAATATGCACTGGCGCTACCTTAGCAGAGGCGACAACAAAGGCAAAAGCAGCTAGCTTTTACAAACATTATGATTTTAATGGAGCGAAGTCGCACATTGACGACAAATTTGGAATTGATATAGATGAAGTGTATAAGGTTTCTGATATTCTTGCAACCAATTTAACAGAACAATTTGCGATAAAAATTACTAAATCCAGTGAGACACTCGACGATGAATTACATATTGGCTACCTCAAATTATAGGCGATTTTAACGTCATCAATGAGAGTACATCAAAACATCGTCCAACAAAAATCGACCTATTTTTTTTCATTTGATCTGCTAGATCAAGACAACTACATTATTTTCAATCTCAATTACATCGCCAATAATGATTTTGGCACGTCTTCTTACCTCAATTTCCCCATTTCTGATCACCATCTCTGCATCAATTAGGTGCTTGGCATGTCCTCCGGTGGAAGCAATTCCCAAGGCTTTTAATAAGGCCATTAACTCAATGTATTCTCCTTCTATTTTGAAATTTGTTTTCATCGATTCGCTTTAAATTTAGCGTACATTTCTTCCGCTGCTTGAAAAGGAGAAAGAAGACCCTTCTTGACTTTTTCTTGGTATATGATTGATTCCTCTTTCCACGTTTGGTTACCAAAAAAATCTTGTTGAATTAAATTCGCAATATTATCATTAAAAAAAGAAATGTTTTGCTCACTTCGTTGCAGATCTTGAGCGCCATTCTTTTGTGTTAGGTCAAAATAGCTTCTTATTAACTGATAAACAGCGTCAATCTTCCATCCTTCGAGGCTACTGCACGTTTGAACTTTTGGCGTCCAGCCATCTTCTCTTTGAGCATATAAATGCAATGCATTTTGATACGACCTAAGCGCTTCTTCTGCCTTGACCTTATTATCGCCATCCGCTTTTGTAATCACAATAGCATCAGCCATTTCAATTATTCCCCGCTTAATTCCTTGCAATTCATCCCCGGCACCGGCAAGCATTAATAACAAAAAGAAATCCACCATAGAATGAACCTCCGTTTCCGATTGACCAACACCAACTGTTTCAATAATTATGACATCATAACCTGCTGCTTCGCATAAAAGAATAGCTTCTCGCGTATGACGAGCCACCCCACCAAGCATATTTCCAGTTGGTGTAGGCCGAATAA